>NZ_JBNDJH010000009.1:0-252452 GCF_050434865.1 Pseudomonas silensiensis | reverse complement strand
GTGCCGGGGGTGGGGGGTTTTCGCCGTGAGTTGTGTTGTGGGGGGCCGCGTGGGCGCCCCCCCCGCGCCCCCCGGGGGGGGTGTGCCGGGGGGGGGGGGGGGGGGCCCCCGCGAAGGCGACATCGGCAACAACGAAGATCTAGAACCGCGATCCAGGTCCCGAAAGAAACGCCAACTCCTCAGCCGTAGACTCCCTTCCCAACACCGCATTGCGATGCGGAAACCGTCCAAACCGGGCAATCACTTTCTGATGCCGCTCGGCATAATCCAAGTTATCGGCAAACACCGCCCGATCCGCCTCAGGCTGCTGCGCCACCAGATCGATAAACCGCGAAACCGCTTCGTTCTGCACCGCCAGATTCTCGCAGTGCTCAAACACCAGGTAGATAAATACCCGCTGGATCGGCCGCAACTGCCGATCGAAATCCGCAGCAATGCCTTGCGCCACCAGTGCCTGAGCCCTGAGATCGCCTGAAAAGGATTTGGGAGTGTCGCGATAGATCATTCGCGGGAGTTGATCGAGCAGCAGCACCAGAGCCAGCCAACCTTCGGGGCGTTGCGCCCACTCGGTCAATCCGCCGGCCAGTGCCTGCTCGACCCAGTCCCCGAAACGCGTGCGCGCTTCGAGGTCCTGGCTGTCGCGCTTGCCGAACCATAACTTGCCCTTGTCAGCCGATACTTCGTTGGGGGATTCGAGCGTTCCGAACCACCATTCGAGCAACGGCTGCCAGGGCGCGGTCATGGTTTATTCCTTGTGGTAAGCCGTGACGCGTGCGACTTCTTCTTTCGAGCCGAGGAACACCGCTACGCGCTGGTGCAAGCCGTCAGGCTTGATGTCGAGGATGCGCTGGTGACCATCGGTGGACGCGCCGCCTGCCTGCTCAACCAGGAACGACATCGGGTTGGCTTCGTACATCAAGCGCAGTTTGCCTGGCTTCGATGGCTCGCGGCTGTCGCGTGGGTACATGAACAAGCCACCACGGGTCAGGATGCGGTGTACATCGGCAACCATCGCGGCGACCCAGCGCATGTTGTAGTTCTTTTTCAGCGGGCCTTCATCGCCCGCCAGCAATTCGCCGACGTAGCGTTGTACCGGGGCTTCCCAGTGACGCTGGTTGGACGCGTTGATCGCGAATTCCTGAGTGGACTCCGGGATCGTGATGTCTTCATGGGTCAGCACAAAGCTGCCCATTTCGCGGTCCAGGGTGAAGCCTTTCACACCGTCGCCCAAGGTCAGCACCAGCATGGTCTGTGGGCCGTAGATGGCGTAACCGGCAGCTACCTGCTCGGTACCTGGCTGCAGGAAAGCCTTTTCGTTCAAGGCTTCGTTCTGGCTCAGGTATTCGCTCGGGCAACGCAGCACCGAGAAAATAGTACCGACCGGTGCGTTGATATCGATGTTCGACGAGCCGTCCAGTGGGTCGAATACCAGCAAGTACGCGCCTTTCGGGTATTTGCCCGGGATCTGGTAGGCATTGTCCATTTCTTCGGACGCCATGCCGGCCAGGTGACCGCCCCATTCGTTGGCTTCGAGCAGGATCTCGTTGGAGATCACGTCGAGTTTCTTCTGCACTTCGCCTTGGACGTTTTCGGTGCCCATGCTGCCCAGAACACCACCGAGGGCGCCTTTGGACACGGCGTGAGCGATTTCCTTGCAGGCGCGCGCCACCACTTCGATCAGGAAACGCAGATCGGCAGGGGTGTTGTTGCTACGGGTCTGCTCAATCAAATAGCGACTCAGGGTAACGCGGGACATGGAAGGCTCCGGTGGAATGGGGGGGGGCTAAAAACCCGCGCAGTTTAACGCGAGTTGGGGCGCATTTCCTCCTATCAGACGTGTTACACCCAATAGAGTTCATGCGCCCGGTTGAGCGTAGTTCGAAACCGCCCGGATGTGCACCGGGCGTTGCTGCCAGTTTCAAGGCTTGACCGGCGGCTTGCGCAACAGACTGAACGCCATCGCGGCCAGAAACAAAACACTGAGCAGCAACACCGCCCACAACCCGAATTTCTTCCAGTTGATGTCCGTCGGCGCAGCCGTTGTCACGGTCGACGCTGGTGTGGCCAGCGCCGCGCCTTCGACCGTAGCCTTGCCCAATGTCGCCAACTTTGCCGCGCTGTAATCCGGAATCAACGTCGACAGCGGCAGGCTCGCCGCCTTCACCGTGGCACTTCCCAGCGCTAGCGTATAAGGCCCTGCTCCGCGCGCCAGAAACACCAATTGAATGGAGCGCACGGCGAATCGCACAGTCGGCGCCTCAGCCCCCAGACCGCCGCCACGCTCGTCCACCGTCAGCTTCAACTGCTGCACGGTTTGCCCGGAAAGCTGCAATTCGTTCTGCACCACGTCCTGTCCACTCTGGGTCAGGCGGTAGAGCAAACCGCTGCTCAGCGACTGCCACGGCAGGCTACTTTCCCGACGACCGGACAAGGTCACGGGCGCCAAACTGTTGGGCTGACTCAACTCGACCTGCAAGCGCTCGACATTCAGCCCCATGGGTAATTGCCAGGTGTATTCACCGGCCTTCACGCTGCTGCCAGCCAGCGGTTGCGACCAGACAAGCGGTAGCGACAGGCTGCGGGGCTTGGCGCTTTGCAGTTGCGCCGTGGTCAACGTCGGGGCCGATTGCGGCGTGTTCCACAGCAATCGCAGATAACGGGCCGACTGACCCGGCAGAGCGACTTCATGTTGCTCGACCTGCTCGTCGGCAAACGTCAGGCGTGCCACCTGCCCTTCGCCCCATGACTGCCAATGCTGCAGGTCGTCGCTGGCTTCGATGGTGAAACGCTGGAAACCGTCGCGCTCGCTGGTCCAGTCGAGGATCAACTGCTGCAACGGTGCTTTGATGCTGCTGGCGTCGAGCAGCCAGCCCCGCAGCACTTCTTCGCCCGCCTCCAACTGACTGGACGGCTGCACTTCGACCAGCGTGCCATTGGCGCTCGACTGCACCCGCACGCTCGGTGCGTGCTCGGTGGAGTCCGCCGAGTTGTACAGCGGGAACCATTTCACGTCGGTCAGGGTGCGGTTTTCGCTGGTTTGCGCCGGCGCGCGTGCCAAGGCATACGCCTGAGCCTCACCGGCGGCATTGAACACGCGCACATCGCTGAGATCGGTTTGCCGCGCATTCAATTGCACGCTCAACGGCAATTCGAGGCGATACCACGGACCTTCGCCGCTGACCGACAACGGCACCTGCGTGGCGAAGTCCGCCAATTTTTCCTGAGCACTGGCCGACAGCACCACACCCAGCGCAACTGCGCCCAACCAGACACGGTTCAGCTTCTGACTCAAGAGGACACTCCTTCGGTTTGCGGGGCCGGTTTTTCAGCCTCCGGCACAGCCTCGGCACGTTTGGGCGGCAACGGGGCGAAATAGCCCACCACCAACAGCAACACGCCAACGCCGATAAACGACACGATCCGGGCGAGTCCGCCGCGGTTACTCAATTCGACAAAGAACAGTTTGGCCACCACCACACCGATCAGCGCCGCACCGATCAGCCAGACTTCGCGACGATGACGCAGATGACCGCCGATCATCAGACTCAGGGCCATCAAGGTCCAGACGATAGACAGACCGGCCTGCACCAGCATGGATTCAAGCAACGCATCCAACTCGAACGGCACACCACCCCAATGGTGGGCAGTGCGCATCACCAGCGCAGTAAAGAACACAAACAGCGAGGCGCCAGCGATCAGTTGCGTGGCGTGATCACAGTAGTCCTTGCGAATCGCCAGCTGCACCACGGCGCTGCGGGACCACACGTAGACGCCGAACAGCGCAAACAGCAGACCCAACTCCAGCGGGTTGATCAGCGGTACGTAAGGCAACGGCTCGGCGGTGCCGTCACTGACGACGTTCGCCAGCCAGAACCAGCCGAGCATCAGCAAGGCCAGCGGTGCCGCCGCGTACACGCGGTATTCGCGCGAATACGCCGACACCGGCCATGGCCAGGCCCGGGGTGCCGCCATCAGCACCAGATACAGGCTCGGCAGAATCGCCCAACCCAACCAGCGCCAGGCGTTGTACTGCTCGGACAACAGCAACAGGCCGTAACGCAGCTCCAGGGCCAACACACCGATCAATAGCCAGCAGCCGAGCACGTGCGCGGTACTGAGGGCGCGCGCCGGCAACATCGGCGCCAAACGCCGCAGGGAGATGAAGTGCACAATGAACACGGCCGCCCATGCCAGCCAACCGACGTTGGCCGCCGGGTGATAACGCGAGTGCCACGCAGCCAGCAACACCAAACCGGCCGCAGGCATCAGCAAGGTGCAGAGCAAGCCCAGCGACGACCACTTCAAACGCAGCGCCAATACCGTCCACAGCGCCACGCTCAGCGCCGCGACCGCCAGCAACAACGTCGCTTGCAGATTCAACGGTGCGAAGCGCAGTACTTCACTCACCCACGCCAGCGCCCACCAACCCGCGCCCCACACCAGCAGCACTTCGGACAAACGCTGCAAGCTCAGTACATCGAAGGCCGAGGCATGGTTGCCGAGCTGCAAGCGCCAGGCACCAACCATCGCGGCCAAACCCAACACCAGCGGCGTCCAGAAACCGCTATGAGCCAGAGGCTTCAAGCCTTCGCTCGCAAGCGGTCCGAGCAAATCAGGCCCGGCCATCAGGAACGCCGCGCCGCCAATCACCTGCAATAGCAGACCGAAGACAAAACTCACGCGCTGCTTCAGGTACAGGCTCAGCCAGATAATGAACAGACCGCTGGCCGCCCATACGGCACTCGCCGTTTGCCAAGGCAGGACGAACAGCACCGCCAGATTGATCAACACCAGACCGGCGAGCAACACCACCGACAAGCTGCGCAGCAATCGCACGTCGCTTCGGACCATCTCATCGCGCGCCGCCAGCAACATCCCGGCGATCAGCGCCAGGCCGATCAACGACGCGCTCAGCAGACCGCTCCAACCCGCACTGAACACGGCGCCAGACTCACCGCTCGAACCCTGTAGCCGCAGCAGGAACAACGCACCGCCGAGCAACTGCACGGCGAATGCGGTGAACAGGAACGTGCGCGATTGCAGACGCAAGCCAACAAACAATGTCGCCAACCCCGCCAGCGCCCAACTGATCGCTGTGCCATGAGTGAAGAAAAACAACGGCGCCAGCAGATAGAGAAAGGTCAGACCCAGGCAAGCCAATACCGGCAGCCCTTTGCGCTCCCATTCCGACGTCTGCTCGGGCAAGGCTTTGCGCAACTGGTAGAAGCTGAACAACAACGCCACGCCGAGCATCAACGCACCGAGCGGCGCACCGTCGAGCAGGCTGCTTTCGCCGATCCGCAGTTCGCTGATAAACGCCAGCGCCGAGCCCAATTGCAACAGCAAGGCAAAGGCTCGGGCCAACGGTCGTTGCTGATGCAGGCCGAGCCAGAAGATGCCGGCGCCTTCGACGGCCCAGGCAGCAGCAGTCCAGCGTGCATCGAGCCCCAATGGAATTGCCAGACTGGCGAAGATCACCCCCAGCGCCAGACAGGTTTCCGCCAGCAGCAACGCTCGTCCGCCCATCAACAGCCGCGCCAGCCCCATGTAAATCATGCCCAACGCCAAGGCGCTGAAGGCTGCGGCGAATTCCAAGTGCTGGACCAACGCGAACTGCAAGCCGAAGCCCACCAACGGAGGACCGAACAGCATCGTGCCGTCGACGTAATCGCCCTTGCGCGCGGACCAGTGCAGCAGCGCTTCACGACTGTCGTCCTCGGGTGCGTCGCTCATTTCCAGCAACTTGCGCCGGGCGAACAGCAGACCAATGGCCAGGTACATCAGGAAAAACACAATCAGGAACGGCTCGGTGCTCCACAGCAGTTCCGGGGTATAGGAACGCAGGCCCCAGGCGAAACCGATGCCGAAGGTGCCGACGAAGCCGATCAGGTTGAGCAGCCGCCAGGCCTTGAACCAGGCGATGGCGAGGATGCCGGCGTTGAGCAAGGCGAAGTAGCTGAACAGCGCGACATGGTTGCCGGCGCCGGTGGAGGTCAGGATCGGCGCGGCAAAACCGCCCAACGCTGCAGCGGCAGCCAGGCCCAAGGCATCCTGAGTGATGGCGAGGATCGCCGAAAACACCGTCACCGCGACCAGCAGGCCTAACGCCGCCGTAGGATCAAGCAGCGGATGCAAGCGCATCGCGGCAAACACGGTCAGGTACAACACCGCGATCCCGGTGCCCTGCAACATCAACGCGTAATGGCTGTTGCGTGTTCTAAGCCACCAACCCAGCCCCAGAAGACCCAATGCCGCCGCCGCCACACCGGCGTAACGCAACTCGATCGGCACCACCATGCCTTCGGTGGCGTAACGCAGCAGGAAGGCCAGGCCGAGAAACAACAGCACTACACCGACCCGCAGCACCGTGTTGCCGCCGAACAACCAGTTGCGGGCGCCACTGATGGTGCGGTCGATGAAGTTCGGGCCGCGAGGCGCAGCGGGTTGTTGTGGTTCGCGGGATACCGGTTCGGGTTTCCAGGCATCGACGGGCACGGGTCGGCTCGCTTCGGCAGCGGCCGCGGTGATCGGTTCCAGTTCGGGAGGGAGTTCCCAGATCAGCTCTGGGGCCTCGGCAGGGATTTCGTCGAGAATGAATTCAGGAGGTGCAGCGGCTTCGCTAGCAACTGGCTCACTGGTTTCCGGCGTCTTGACGCCTGACACCTCCAGCAATGACAGCCGTTGCTGCACCACATTCAGCGCGATCTGAGCCTGATCCAGTAGCTTACGTTGCTCGGCGGCCTGTGAACCCAAGCGGCCGATGCGAATGGCCTGGCCAATACCCAACCCGAGCAGCGCGCCCAACAGCGCATCGCTGAACGACTCGTCGAGTACCCAGCCCAGCACCAGCCCAATCAGCATGAACATCCATTGCATGGTCGATATCCCTAATCGCAGTGGCCAATCCGGCAAACTGACGCTCAGTATATCGGCCAGGCCCAACAACCGTCGGGCCTTGCTCGCAATTATTGCTAAAAGTTACTCCAACGCCTTCCAGATTTCCGTGGCGTACTCGCGAATGGTCCGGTCGGACGAGAACCAGCCCATCCGGGAGGTGTTCAACACCGCCGAACGCCACCATTCCTTCGAATCGTGCCAATGGGCTTCAACACGCATCTGCGCGTCCCAGTAAGCGTCGAAATCGGCGCAGACCAGGAAGCGGTCGTAGTCGATCAGCGAATCGATCAATCCTGTGTAACGGGAAGGATCATCCGGCGAGAACACCCCGCCGCGAATCGCTTGCAGCACGTCATTCAGCCGATGGGACGCGGCGATATCCGGCGTCGCGTTGAACTCATGGTTCTGCTTGCGCGCTTCAACCTGCTGAGCGCTGAGGCCGAAGATGAACATGTGTTCGGCGCCGATGCGTTCGCACATTTCGACGTTGGCGCCATCGAGGGTGCCGATGGTCAGCGCGCCGTTGAGGCCGAATTTCATGTTGCTCGTGCCAGAGGCTTCGAAGCCGGCGGTGGAAATCTGCTCCGACAAATCCGCTGCCGGAATGATGCTCTCCGCCAGACTGACGTTGTAGTTGGGCAAGAACACCACTTTCAGCAAACCGCGCACGGTCGGGTCGTTGTTCACCACCCGGGCGATGTCGTTGGTCAGTTTGATGATCAGCTTGGCCTGGTGATAACTGGCCGCCGCCTTGCCGGCGAAGATCTTCACCCGCGGCACCCAATCGATTTCCGGCTCGGCACGAATCGCCTGATACAGCGCAACGGTGTGTAACAGGTTGAGCAATTGACGTTTGTATTCGTGGATCCGTTTGACCTGCACGTCGAACATCGCGGCCGGGTTGACCGCAACGCCAAGTCGCTCATGAATGATGTACGCCAGGGCCTTCTTGCTGTGCAGGCGCTGTTCGGCGAACGCCTTGCGGAACGCGGCTTTCTCGGCGAACGGTTCCAGGCCGAGCAAACGCTCTTCGGGGTTGTCCAGCAGATCCGGGCCGAGGGCGTCGACCATCATCGAGGTCAGCTCCGGGTTGGCCTGGTAGAGCCAGCGGCGGAAGGTGATGCCGTTGGTCTTGTTGTTGATCCGGTCCGGGTAGAGTTTGTGCAGTTCGGAGAACACCGTTTTGCGCATCAACTGCGTGTGCAGGCCGGACACGCCGTTGACGCTGTGGGAGCCAAGGAACGCGAGGTTGCCCATGCGCACGCGGCGGCCGTTGTCTTCCTCGATCAGCGATACCGCGCGCAGGACCTCGAAGTCATGGATCCCCTTGGCCCGCAGCGAATCGATGTGCTGGGCGTTGATCAAGTAAATGATCTGCATGTGCCGCGGCAACATCCGCTCCATCAAACCGACCGGCCAGGTTTCCAGCGCTTCCGGCAGCAGCGTGTGGTTGGTGTAGGACAGCGTGTCGACGGTGACTTGCCATGCCGCATCCCAGGCGACGTCATAGACATCGACCAGTTGCCGCATCAGTTCGGCGACGGCAATCGAAGGGTGGGTGTCGTTGAGCTGGATCGCGGCATGATCGCCCAGGGTCAGGACCGAGGTGTGCATGTTGCGATGGCGGCGCAGCAAATCCTGCAAGGATGCGGCGACGAAGAAATATTCCTGACGCAGGCGCAGTTCCTGCCCGGCTTCGGTGCTGTCCGCCGGGTAGAGCACCCGGGAAATACTTTCGGCCCGGGCGACTTCTGCCACGGCGCCCAAGTGGTCGCCGGCGTTGAAGCGTTCCAGGTGCAAATCTTCCACGGCCCGGGCGCGCCACAGGCGCAGCGTGTTGACGCTCGCCCCGCGCCAGCCGACAACCGGCGTGTCATACGCAATCGCGCGAACGGTTTCCACTGGTGTCCAGACTTGCTTCGACTTGCCGGCTTCGTCGGTGACGGTTTCGACACTGCCACCAAAACCGATCGGGTAAACGACCTCTGGCCGTTCGAACTCCCAAGGGTTACCGAAATCCAGCCAGTGCTCGGTCTGTTCCTGCTGCCAGCCGTCGACGATGGCCTGGCGGAACAAGCCGTGTTCGTAACGAATGCCGTAACCGTGCCCGGCAATGCCGAGGGTCGACATGCTTTCCATGAAGCACGCGGCCAGACGACCGAGGCCGCCGTTGCCCAGCGCAGCATCAGGTTCCAGCAGGCGGATGCGTTCAAGGTCAACGCCGAGCTCCGTCATGGCTTCACGGGCGACGTCCAGCAGACCAAGGTTGCTCAGGCTGTCGTAGAGCAGACGGCCGATCAGAAATTCGAGGGAGAGGTAATAAACCCGCTTTTGACCTTTGCGGTAGATCTGCCGGGTGTGATCCATCCAGTGCTCGACCATATGATCGCGCGCCGCCAGGGCAATGGCTTCGAACCAGTCGTGGTCGAAGGCGTGATCCGGGTCTTTGCCCACCGCGTAGGTGAGTTTGGTCAAGACGGCGTCGCGAAATGCGGCCACCTCTGCTTCGCGAACAAGTGGTTCTTGAGTCATCGATAGGACCTCGAGCGAGCGTGAAGTTGTTGAGCCTAGACGGTCTGACCGGCCGTGGGGGCTCTGGTTCGGCAGTTTTTCCTGATAGTGCGAGATAGATCGACATTACATTGTCATGTGTCTGAATCAATGCAGGGGCCGTGCCGGATTAACGGTGTTTTCGGACGATTTTCGAAAAAAACTGGCGAAAGGTTGTTCAAAAATCCACCAGTCCCGGTATGATCGCGCGCCCTGATGCACGCTGGTAACAACCGATGATGAAGTCCAACCTGATCGCCGCCGCGGAGATCGATCGCCTCGATACCTGGGCCAAGTACTCCGCCCCGATGTGTGGTTCGTGCGTTTCCAGCTGCTGCACCCTGCCGGTCGAGGTCAAGATCAAGGATCTGATCCGTATCGGCATCGTCGATGAATTCGAGCGCGGCGAGCCGCCGAAGAACATCGCCAAGCGTTTGCAGAAGGAAGGGATCGTCGAGCGTTACAACCAGAAGTCCGAGATCTTCACCCTTCAGCGCATGAGCAACAACGATTGCCTGTACCTGGATCGTAAGAGCCGTTTGTGCACTATTTATGAAAAGCGCCCGGATACTTGCCGTAACCACCCGAAAATCGGGCCGCGGCCGGGGTATTGCGCGTATAAGCCCAAAGAAGTGCCGCGCGAGAGCAGCGAGAGCCGTCGCACCCTCGAGAAGTTCTGATCGTCTCTGAGTTCAGCGGCAGGCTCTAGAACCACCCCTCACCCCAGCCCTCCCGAAACGTCGGACCGCCCCAGTGGGGAGAGGGGGAAAGGGAGCCGATCGGGGGCTTTTCAAATCCTGAGTTCGACTCCAGACTTTCAAGTCGATGTAGCTCTAAGAACAACTCGGTCAGTCCCCTCTACCCTCCGGGGAGAGGGTTAGGGGTCGATCCCAAGTCATCCCGAGATTCTGAATCTCCACCATCAATTTTCCCTTCCCCAGACAAACAAAAACGCCCCCGACCTTGCGGTCGGGGGCGTTTTTTTAAGCGCTAACTAAGTCGAAACTCAGTTACCGGCTTTCTTGGCAGCGCGGGTACGCTCGCTTTCGCCCAGGATCTTCTTACGAAGACGGATGGACTTAGGAGTGACTTCGCACAGTTCGTCTTCTTGCACGAACTCAAGAGCTTGTTCCAGGGTGAAACGGATAGGCGGAACCAGAGCGATGGTTTCGTCTTTACCCGAAGCACGCATGTTGTCGAGCTTCTTGCCTTTGGTTGGGTTAACGCCCAGGTCGTTGTCGCGGCTGTTGATGCCGACGATTTGACCTTCGTACACGTCTTCACCGTGACCCAGGAACAGTTTGCCGCGAGCTTGCAGGGTTTCCAGCGAGTAAGTCAGAGCCTTACCGGTAGCAACCGAAACCAGCACGCCGTTCTGACGGCCGGACATGTCGCCGGACTTCATCACGTCGTAACGGTCGAAGATCGAGGTCAGGATGCCTGCACCGGAGGTCAGGGTCAGGAACTCGTTACGGAAACCGATCAAGCCACGAGCCGGGATGTTGTACTCAAGGCGCACACGGCCCTTGCCATCCGGAACCATGTTGGTCAGGTCGCCTTTACGGATACCGATCTGTTCCATGATCGAACCTTGCGATTCTTCTGGCAGGTCGATGGTCACGTTTTCGTACGGTTCGTGCTTGACGCCGTCAACCATGCGGATGATCACTTCCGGACGACCAACACCCATTTCGAAGCCTTCGCGACGCATGGTTTCGATCAGTACCGAGAGGTGCAACTCACCACGGCCGGAGACTTTGAACTTGTCGGCGGTGTCGCCTTCTTCAACGCGCAGAGCAACGTTGTAGAGCAGTTCTTTGTCCAGACGTTCCTTGATGTTACGGCTGGTGACGAACTTGCCTTCACGACCGCAGAACGGCGAGTCGTTAACCTGGAAGGTCATGGAAACAGTTGGTTCGTCAACGGTCAGTGGCTTCATCGCTTCGACGTTCAGTGGGTCACACAGAGTGTCGGAGATGAACAGCTGGTCGAAGCCGCTGATGCAGACGATGTCGCCGGCAGCTGCTTCGTCAACGTCGATACGGTGCAGACCGTGGTGACCCATCAGCTTCAGGATACGACCGTTACGGCGCTTGCCGTCGGCGTCGATAGCCACGACTTGAGTGTTCGGCTTGACGCGACCACGGGCGATACGGCCAACGCCGATAACACCCAGGAAGCTGTTGTAGTCCAGTGCCGAGATTTGCATCTGGAACGGACCGTCACGGTCGACTTTTGGAGCCGGCACGTGGTCAATGATCGCCTGGTACAGCGGGGTCATGTCTTCAGCCATGTCGGTGTGTTCCAGACCGGCAATGCCGTTCAGGGCCGAGGCGTAGACGACTTTGAAGTCCAGCTGTTCTTCGGTAGCACCGAGGTTGTCGAACAGGTCGAAGATCTGGTCCAGAACCCAGTCCGGACGCGCGCCTGGACGGTCAACCTTGTTGATGACCACGATTGGACGCAGGCCGGCTTCGAAAGCCTTCTTGGTCACGAAACGGGTTTGCGGCATAGGGCCGTCTTGAGCGTCAACCAGCAGCAGAACGGAGTCAACCATCGACATTACACGTTCAACTTCGCCGCCGAAGTCGGCGTGGCCCGGGGTGTCCACGATGTTGATGTGGTGGCCGTTCCAGTTGATGGCGGTGTTTTTCGCCAGAATGGTAATACCGCGTTCTTTCTCCTGGTCGTTGGAGTCCATCACGCGCTCGTCGTTGAGCTCGTTGCGCTCCAGGGTGCCGGATTGACGCAAGAGTTTGTCTACCAGGGTGGTCTTACCATGGTCAACGTGAGCAATGATGGCGATGTTGCGTAGATTTTCGATCACTTGTGTATCTCGATCAGAGGATTCGGTGTGCTGACAAGTCTTGGCAGCGATTTACAGTAGAGTCAGGCCTTGCCGTTACAGCTTGACGGCAGAGTCGGGGGGCCGGTGACGCAGGCCACAGGCATACAGCCCCGGGCTCTTAGCTCGGTCGATAAACGCGCACATTGGCATGCCCCTCACTGAGCAAATGGTGGGCATGCAGGCGACTCATCACGCCTTTGTCGCAATACAGCAGGTACTGGCGAGTAGGGTCCAGTTCCTTGAAACGAGCGTTCAATGCATAAAACGGCATCGTTTGTACCTCAATGCCAGCCAAGTCCAGCGGGTCATCTTCAGCGGCATCCGGATGACGGATGTCGATGACGATCTGACCAGCCAGCGCTTCACTGACTTCTTCGATCTGCAAGTCCTGGCCCAATTCGTCGATCACGCGATCGATCGGTACCAGTTTGGCGTTCTCGAGCGCACGCTCAAGTACTGCCATGTCGAACTGTTGTTCTTCGTACTCCACGCGCGGACGCTTGGCGTGGGTCTTGGGGTTCACCGAGATGACCCCGCAATATTCCGGCATGTGCTTGGCGAAGTCGGCAGTCCCGATTTCGTTGGCCAGGTCGATGATGTCCTGCTTGTGACTGGCGATCAGCGGACGCAAGACCAGCTTGTCGGTCACGCAGTCGATCACGGACAGGTTCGGCAGCGTCTGGCTCGACACCTGGGAAATCGCTTCGCCGGTGACCAGCGCTTCGATGTCCAGCCGATCGGCAATACGGGAAGCAGCGCGCAACATCATACGCTTCAAAACTACGCCCATATGACTGTTATCGACTTTACCGAGAATTTCTCCCAGTACTTCCTCGAACGGCACACTCACAAATAACACGCGTTGGGAGCTGCCGTACTTCTTCCAGATGAAGTGCGCGACTTCCATGACGCCCAGTTCATGGGCTCGTCCGCCCAGATTGAAGAAGCAGAAATGGCTCATCAGCCCGCGGCGCATGATCTGGTAAGCGGCGACGGTGGAATCGAAGCCGCCGGACATCAGCACAAGTGTCTGTTCCAGGGCACCCAGCGGATAACCGCCGATGCTGTTGTGCTGGCTGTGGATCACAAACAACCGTTTGTCGCGAATTTCAATGCGAACTTCGATTTCCGGCTCTTTCAGCGAGATTCCGGCGGCGCCGCACTGACGACGCAGTTGGCTGCCGACGTATTTCTCGACGTCCATCGAGCTGAATTCATGCTTGCCGGCACGCTTGCAGCGCACCGAAAAGATCTTCCCGGCCAACGCATCACCGAAGTGCTGCTTGCACTTGGCGACGATGTCATCGAAGTCGCCCAGCGGGTATTCGTCGACTTGCAGGAAATGCGCGATGCCCGGCATGCAGCTCAGGCGCTCGGTCATCTCCTTCAGGGCTTTGGGCTCGCTGACGCGGGTTTCCAGCTCGAGATTGTCCCACACACCGTTCACCACCACAGCCGGGTCCAGGTCGCGGAGCACGGTACGGATGTTTTTGGCCAACTGGCGGATGAAACGCATCCGTACCGGGCGGCTCTTGATGGTGATCTCAGGGAAGACTTTTACGATTAGTTTCATGAAAACAGCGCGCGCTGGGCCAGCCGAAAAAGGGGGGCGCGGATTATAGCGGAAATTGCTCAAGGTTTAACCAGTTAATGTGCAGAAGGTTTTGCGCGCACCAAAACGGGTCATTTACTGGATTTAACGCTACATTACGGGGCGCTATTTCCAGCTTTGCTGCGCTTTGCACCTTTATAAGCGTGAAATTGGGGCAAAAAACCCATGGTGGGGCACTGGCATGCAATTTGCTCCCTTGTGAGGCAGGTTGCCTTGGCAGAGTATTCGCGCCGGCATCACCCACATTCTAAGGGCATCCACTACTAAGCCCGAAGCCACCCGGAGGACACTATGTCGAAGTCGGTTCAACTCATCAAAGATCATGACGTCAAGTGGATTGATCTGCGCTTCACGGACACCAAAGGCACTCAGCACCACGTGACCATGCCGGCTCGCGACGCGCTGGATGAAGCTTTCTTCGAAGAAGGCAAAATGTTCGACGGTTCCTCCATCGCTGGCTGGAAAGGCATCGAAGCCTCCGACATGATCCTGATGCCGGACGACAGCACTGCCGTTCTCGACCCGTTCACCGAAGAGCCAACCCTGATCCTGGTTTGCGACGTGATCGAGCCTTCGACCATGCAAGGCTACGACCGTGATCCACGTGCGATCGCCAAGCGCGCCGAGGAATACCTGAAGTCAACCGGTATCGGCGACACCGTATTTGTTGGTCCAGAGCCTGAATTCTTCATCTTCGACCAAGTGAAGTTCAAGTCCGATATCTCTGGCTCGATGTTCAAGATCTACTCCGAACAAGGTTCGTGGATGTCCGACCAGGACGTGGAAGGCGGCAACAAAGGCCACCGTCCAGGCGTCAAAGGCGGCTACTTCCCGGTTCCGCCGTTCGACCACGACCACGAAATCCGTACCTCCATGTGCAACGCCATGGAAGAAATGGGCCTGGTCATCGAAGTTCACCACCACGAAGTGGCGACTGCTGGCCAGAACGAAATCGGCGTGAAGTTCAACACCCTGGTGGCCAAGGCTGACGAAGTTCAAACCCTGAAGTACTGCGTACACAACGTTGCTGATGCATACGGCCGCACCGCGACCTTCATGCCTAAGCCGCTGTACGGCGACAACGGTTCGGGTATGCACGTTCACCTGTCCATCGCCAAAGATGGCAAGAACACCTTCGCTGGCGAAGGCTATGCCGGCCTGTCCGACACCGCTCTGTACTTCATCGGCGGCATCATCAAGCACGGTAAGGCACTGAACGGCTTCACCAACCCGTCGACCAACTCCTACAAGCGTCTGGTCCCAGGTTTCGAAGCTCCGGTAATGCTGGCCTACTCGGCTCGCAACCGTTCCGCTTCGATCCGTATTCCTTACGTGTCCAGCCCTCGCGCTCGCCGTATCGAAGCTCGCTTCCCGGATCCAGCAGCCAACCCGTACCTGGCCTTCGCAGCCCTGGTAATGGCCGGCCTGGACGGTATCCAGAACAAGATCCACCCTGGCGATGCTGCTGACAAAAACCTGTACGACCTGCCGCCTGAAGAGGCGAAAGAGATCCCACAAGTTTGCGGCAGCCTGAAAGAAGCCCTGGAAGAGCTGGACAAAGGTCGTGCGTTCCTGACCAAAGGCGGCGTTTTCAGCGACGACTTCATCGACGCTTACATCGCCCTGAAAAGCGAAGAAGAAATCAAAGTACGCACCTTCGTACACCCACTGGAATACGAGCTGTACTACAGCTGCTAATCCGGTAGCGCCTGCGCAAGCGGCGTGACAAAAAAAAGGCCTCCTTCGGGAGGCCTTTTTTATGCCCGCGATTTAGCGATCACCGCAGTTTCCATGTAGGAGCGAGCCTGCTCGCGAAGGCGCCAGGTCAGTCAATATGCATGTTGAATGATCGATCGCTATCGCGAGCAGGCTCACTCCTACAAGGGTTTTGTGGTGTTTGGGAGATATGGGTAAATCATGCCCAAATGTTAACCACTTGGGCTAACCGCCACCCCTGACCTATGCTGCAACCCAACGCCTTCGCTTCCGGTCGATTTTATGGGTCGTGGTTTTCTACTGATGTTGCTGCTGATCGCCCTGCCCGCCGCCGCGCAGATCTATAAGTACACCGACGCCGACGGCAACACCGCCTACAGCAATCAACCGCCCGATGGCGTGAAGGCTCAACCGGTCGAGTTGCCACCGCTTAACAGGGTTAAGCCTCAAGCCCCTTCTGCGCCACCTGTCGAAGCCACCAGCCGCGAACAGCCGCGCAGCGCTTACGAGGTGCTGGAGTTGACCAACTTACCCACCACCGAAGCGCTGCGTGCCAACAACGGCACCTTTACCGTCAACGTGCTGATCAAACCCCGCCTGCAAGGCCCTCATCTGTTCAGGCTGTTGCTGGACGATCAACCTTACGGCCAGCCGAGCAACGTACCGATCCTGCAACTGGTCAATATTGACCGCGGCACACACAGCCTCGCGGTGCAGGTGATCGATGGAGAGAACATCGTCCAGCAAAGTCCCACCGTGACGTTCACCGTACAACGGGTGCATAAGCCGTGAGGCTGTGGCTGCTGATCACCTGCCTGATCACCCTGCCGGTGACGGCCGAGGTGTTCACCTACATCGACGCCCAGGGCAATCGGGTCTACACCGACCAGCCGGGCTCCGGCAATGCCAAGCGTGTGCCGATGGCGCCGAGTAACCGCATGTCCGCCAACCCTGGCGGCGCAGCACCGGCGATGACTGGAAAGAAGGCCGACACAAAGCCACTGTTCCACTACGACATGCTGAGAGTACTGGTGCCGGAACCTGACGCCACGGTGCGCAGCAGTGCTGGCGAGATTATCGTCAGCGTTACCAGCGAACCCGGCCTGCAGCGAGGCCATCGCTACCAACTGCTACTCGACGGCCAACCCACCGCAGCGCCCGGCCTGAGCCCGGTATTCGCCCTGAGCAATATCGATCGCGGCAGCCATAACCTCTCTGTGGAAATCCTCGACGAGCAGGGCCGCACGGTCGAGCGCACCGCCAACCAGCCGTTCCACATGCTGCGCATCTCCCTCGCGCAGAAGCGTCAGGTCAAACCCTGCGCCCTCCCCGATTACGGCCAACGGCCGGAATGTCCGCTCAAAGACAAACCACCAGAAGAAAAAAATCCCTTCTTGCGCTTCTTCTAACGCCGTTCAGCTTTGCGCACTATATTGGTGCGATTAGTTGCACTGTACCCACATACCAACCCATTTTGGTTCGAAAGTTCCCGTCAAAGCTGGCAGAACGCCACGCAAACGAGCGTCAAACGCCCGTTTCAGGCCTTAAACGCTTCTTTTCGGAGCCTTGGTTTGGTTTTTGCATTTTCCTCGTATCAGCGCTTTATTCATGCGCGCGCCCTGCTCCAAAAGAGGTCCTGATGACCATTAGCGACGCACTGCATCGATTGCTACTCGACAACCTGACCACCGCCACCATTCTGCTCGACGCTGAACTGCGCCTCGAGTACATGAACCCGGCGGCGGAGATGCTCCTGGCCATCAGCGGTCAGCGTAGCCATGGGCAGTTCATCAGTGAGTTGTTCACCGAATCCACCGAGGCGCTGAACTCCCTGCGTCAGGCGGTTCAGCAGGCGCACCCGTTCACCAAGCGCGAAGCGATGCTCACCGCCCTCACCGGCCAGACGCTGACCGTCGACTACGCGGTAACACCGATCCTCGCCAACGGCGCCACCATGCTGCTGCTGGAAGTCCACCCCCGTGACCGCTTGTTGCGGATCACCAAGGAAGAGGCGCAGCTGTCGAAGCAGGAAACCAGCAAGATGCTGGTGCGCGGCCTCGCTCACGAGATCAAGAATCCTCTCGGCGGGATTCGCGGCGCGGCGCAATTGCTTGCCCGCGAGCTGCCGGAAGAAAGCCTGCGCGACTACACCAACGTGATCATTGAAGAGGCCGACCGCCTGCGCAATCTGGTCGATCGCATGCTCGGCTCCAACAAACTGCCGTCACTGGCGATGTGCAACGTCCACGAAGTTCTGGAGCGTGTTTGTCATCTGGTGGAGGCCGAAAGCCAGGGTTGCATCACGTTGGTGCGCGACTACGACCCAAGCATTCCCGACGTGTTGATCGACCGCGAACAAATGATTCAGGCCGTGCTGAATATCGTGCGCAATGCGATGCAGGCCATCAGCAGCCAGAACGAGCTGCGCCTTGGCCGCATCAGCCTGCGTACCCGCGCCATGCGTCAGTTCACCATCGGCCACGTGCGCCATCGCCTGGTGACCAAGATCGAAATCATCGACAACGGCCCGGGCATTCCCGCGGAGTTGCAGGAAACCATCTTCTTTCCCATGGTCAGCGGCCGTCCGGACGGTACCGGGCTGGGCCTGGCCATTACCCAGAACATCATCAGCCAGCACCAGGGCCTGATCGAATGTGACAGCCATCCAGGCCACACCACCTTCTCGATCTTTCTGCCACTGGAACAAGGAGCCACATCGACATGAGCCGTAGTGAAACCGTGTGGATCGTCGATGACGACCGTTCTATCCGTTGGGTCCTGGAAAAAGCCTTGCAACAAGAAGGCATGACCACGCAAAGCTTCGACAGCGCCGATGGCGTGATGAGCCGCCTGGCGCGCCAGCAGCCGGACGTGATCATCTCCGACATCCGCATGCCGGGTGCCAGTGGCCTGGACCTTCTGGCGCGGATTCGCGAACAACACCCACGGCTGCCGGTCATCATCATGACCGCTCACTCCGATCTGGACAGCGCTGTCGCGTCCTATCAGGGCGGCGCGTTTGAATACCTGCCAAAACCGTTCGACGTTGACGAAGCGGTGTCCCTGGTCAAACGCGCCAACCAGCACGCTCAGGAACAGCAAGGCCTGGAAGTCCCGGTCGCCCTGACGCGTACGCCAGAAATCATCGGTGAAGCGCCAGCGATGCAGGAAGTGTTTCGCGCCATCGGGCGCTTGAGCCACTCCAACATCACCGTGCTGATCAACGGCGAATCCGGTACCGGTAAAGAACTGGTGGCGCATGCCCTGCACCGTCACAGTCCGCGTGCGGCTTCGCCGTTCATTGCGCTGAACATGGCGGCGATCCCGAAAGACCTGATGGAATCCGAGCTGTTCGGCCATGAGAAAGGCGCGTTCACCGGCGCGGCCAACCTGCGTCGCGGGCGCTTTGAACAGGCTGACGGCGGCACGCTGTTCCTCGATGAAATCGGCGACATGCCGGCAGACACCCAGACTCGTTTGCTACGGGTATTGGCGGACGGCGAGTTCTACCGCGTCGGCGGCCATGTGCCGGTGAAGGTCGATGTGCGAATCATCGCCGCGACTCACCAGAACCTGGAAACCCTGGTGCACGCCGGGAAATTCCGTGAGGACTTGTTCCACCGCCTCAACGTGATCCGCATCCACATTCCAAGGTTGTCGGACCGTCGCGAAGACATCCCGACCCTGGCCAAGCATTTCCTCAGCCGCGCCGCGCAAGAACTGGCGGTGGAGCCGAAGCTGCTGAAAAGCGAAACCGAGGAATACCTGAAGAACCTGCCGTGGGGCGGCAACGTGCGTCAGCTGGAGAACACCTGCCGCTGGATCACGGTGATGGCTTCGGGTCGCGAAGTGCACATCAGCGACCTGCCGCCGGAGTTGCTGAATCTGCCGCAGGATTCGGCGCCGGTGACCAACTGGGAGCAAGCCCTGCGCCAGTGGGCCGATCAGGCGTTGGCTCGCGGTCAGTCGAGCCTGCTGGACAGCGCCGTACCGGCGTTCGAACGGATCATGATCGAAACCGCCCTCAAACACACCGCCGGCCGCCGCCGCGATGCCGCCGTTTTGCTGGGCTGGGGGCGTAATACCCTGACGCGCAAGATCAAGGAATTGGGGATGAAGGTTGATGGTGGGGATGATGATGAGGGGGAAGAGGGTTAATCGTTTGCCTTGAGAACCACCCCTCACCCCAGCCCTCCCGAAACGTCGGACCGCCCCATAGGGGAGAGGGGGAAAGGGAGCAGATCGGGGGCCTTTCATATCCTGAGTTCGACTTGATTGTTCAGGTCGATGTAACTCCAAGAACACCTCAGTCAGTCCCCTCTCCCTCCGGGAGAGGGTTAGGGTGAGGGTCGATTCAGGATCAGCCCCATTTCCACGATGCACCGCAACATCCTCCATGCACCGCCGCAATGCACCGCGAACCGCAATCGCGCACGCCAACTGCTCTAAAACCCTACCTGCTTACGCAAAAAAAACCATACCGCGAAAACACGAAAGCCCCGGAATACGGGGCTTTCGACGTTTCAGCGCGACATTCTGTTTCAACTTGTTAAAACCTGGCACGCCCCCTGCAATAGTCCAATCAGTGATTCAGTTCACTACCCGGTTTCGGGGACCTTGGTACAGGCAGGCCGGGGATTCCCCTCTTTACATCGGGCTCATACCGCACTTGCGACGAGCCCAAGCAGTTTTGGGGCCCTTGATACAGGCAGGTCAGGGGTTCCTTCTTTACACCGGGCTCACGACGCAATGCGCGAGCCCTGCCGTTTTGGGGACCTTGGTACAGGCAGGCCGGGGATTCCCTCTTTTATTGCTCTCGGAGATGGATCTCCAGCCGCCAGCGGTCATCGACCTCGCTACCGGCCCAGTCGCCCTGCAGTGGCCGGGCCGCCACCACCGTCAGCAACAACCCCCCATCACTCAAACGCACGCGCCAGTTAACGCTCTTGTCGTTGATTTTGAGCTGACCTTTCTGCGCCTTGCCTTCAGCCTCGAACAGCAACGCGAGGCTACCGTCGACGAACTCGCCGTGAGCCTTGGGTTCGTTGTTGAACCACACCACCAACCCATCGCTCGTGACCTCGACCTGCTGCAATTCGCTGGGGTCGGGCGTGGTCAGGCGACCGATCATCAGCCCCACCATCACCCCGACAATCGCCAACGAAGCCATCACTCGCGGGAATAGCTTCGAACGCGGGTCCGCTTCAGGCGTAGAATGCCGCTCATCTTTACCTTCGGAGCCGTGCATGTTTCACGTCATCCTTTTCCAACCAGAAATTCCGCCGAATACCGGCAACGTTATCAGGCTGTGCGCCAACAGTGGCTGCCACCTGCATTTGATCGAACCGCTGGGCTTCGAGATGGACGACAAGCGTCTGCGCCGGGCCGGCCTCGATTACCACGAGTATGCCACCCTGCAACGCCACGCAGACCTCGCCAGCTGTCTGGAAAGCCTCGGTCATCCTCGGTTGTTCGCCTTCACCACCAAGGGCTCGCGGCCGTTCCACGATGCCAGCTTCGCCGAGGGCGATGCGTTCCTGTTCGGCCCGGAAAGCCGTGGTTTGCCGGCGGAAGTGCTCGATGCCCTGCCCAGCGAACAACGCCTGCGCCTGCCGATGCGTGAAGGCTGCCGCAGCCTGAACCTGTCGAACACCGTGGCGGTCGCCGTGTACGAAGGCTGGCGCCAGCTTGGGTTCAAGTAAGCTCAGATCATTTCCGCCTGACAGAAACAATCGCGGGCAAGCCCGCTCCCACAGGTTTTGCACAAACCTGTGGGAGCGGGCTTGCCCGCGATTTTCAGCAGCGCTGCTTATTGAACGGTTGGAGTCTCGCCAGCCGCCTGCATGCGTTGCAGTTCTTGTGCGTACAGCGCGTCGAAGTTCACCGGGGCCAGCATCAGGGCCGGGAACGAACCGCGGGTCACCAGGCTGTCCAGGGTTTCGCGAGCGTACGGGAACAGGATGTTCGGGCAGAACGCACCGAGGGTGTGGCTCATCGAAGCGTCGTCGAGGTTCTTGATCAGGAAGATCCCGGCCTGTTGCACTTCAGCAATGAACGCCACTTCGTCGCCGTTCTTCACGGTAACGGACAGGGTCAGCACGACTTCGTGGAAATCGCCTTCCAGGGCCTTTTGACGGGTGTTCAGATCCAGACCGACGCTCGGTTCCCACTGCTGGCGGAAGATGGCCGGGCTTTTCGGTGCTTCGAAGGACAAGTCACGTACGTAGATGCGCTGCAAGGAGAATTGCGGTGCGGTTTCTTCTTCGCTAGCTGCAGTGTTCTGTTGGTCAGTCATCTCAGATCCTTTCTGATCTTGGGGTCTTATAGGGAAGGCATTCAGGCCTTGAGCATGGCGTCGAGCTTGCCGGCGCGCTCAAGGGCAAACAAATCATCACAACCACCCACGTGGGTGCTGCCGATCCAGATCTGCGGCACGGACGTACGTCCGGCCTTCTGAGCCATGGCGGCACGCACCTGCGGCTTGCCATCGACCTTGATCTCTTCGAAGGCCACGCCTTTGTTCTCGAGCAGGTACTTGGCTCGCGAACAGTAAGGGCAGTAATCGCTGGAATAGACGACGACGTTGCTCATATCACTTCACCAGCGGCAGGTTGTCGCCCTTCCAGCTGGAAATACCGCCGGAGAGCTTGGCGGCGGTGAAGCCGGACTTCATCAGTTCGCGGGCATGCGTGCCAGCAGTCTGGCCCATGGCGTCGACCAGGATGATGGTCTTGGCCTTGTGCTTTTCCAGTTCGCCGACGCGAGCGGTCAGTTTGTCGTGAGGAATGTTCACCGCGCCAACAATGTGACCGGCGGCGAAGTCCTTGGTCGAACGAATGTCGATCACAACGCCCGCGTCCTTGTTGACCAGCCCGGTCAGTTCACCGGTGCTCAGGCTGCGGCCGCCGCCTTGCATCTGATAGGCCAACAGCAAGGCCGCCAGTACGACGAAGATACCCACGAGAATGTAGTGGTTGGTGGCGAATTGAATCAGATGTTCAACCATCGAAGGAGGTTCCAGGGCGTTAAAATGTCGGCCAGTATACACAGCCACTATGGCGGGCCAAACCCCGTCCGGCGGTGACGCGGCCGGAACTTCGCTTTAAACTGCCACTCCCTTTTCCATCGCCCTCTTTTAATTCAGCCACGAGTGGAATCCATGACTACCACGCCTAAACCTTTGGTCCTGATTATTCTCGACGGCTTCGGTCACAGTGAGAGCCCTGAATCCAACGCTATCTTTGCGGCGAAGAAGCCCGTACTGGACCGTCTGTGGGCCACCGTGCCGAACGGCCTGATCTCGGGCAGCGGCATGGACGTCGGCTTGCCGGATGGCCAGATGGGCAACTCCGAAGTCGGCCACATGAACCTCGGCGCCGGCCGCGTGGTGTATCAGGACTTCACCCGCGTGACCAAATCGATCCGCGACGGCGAGTTCTTCGAGAACCCGACCATCTGCGCTGCTGTCGATAAAGCCGTCGCTGCCGGCAAAGCCGTGCACTTCATGGGCCTGCTGTCCGATGGCGGCGTTCACAGCCACCAGGATCACCTGGTTGCCATGGCTGAACTGGCTTTCAAGCGCGGCGCCGAAAAAATCTATCTGCACGCCTTCCTTGATGGTCGCGACACGCCGCCGAAAAGCGCTCAGTCGTCCATCGAACTGCTCGACGCGGCCTTCCAGGCCCTCGGCAAAGGCCGGATCGCCAGCATTGTTGGCCGCTACTTCGCCATGGACCGCGACAACCGTTGGGACCGCGTGTCCCAGGCTTACAACCTGATTGTCGACGGCAACGGCGAATTCAACGCCGCCACCGCTCAGGAAGGCCTGCAAGCCGCGTACGAACGTGGCGAGAGCGACGAATTCGTCAAAGCCACCTCCATCGGCGAGCCGGTGAAAGTCGAAGACGGCGACGCCGTGGTGTTCATGAACTTCCGCGCCGACCGCGCCCGCGAACTGACCCGCGTGTTCGTCGAAGACGATTTCAAGGAGTTCGAACGTGCCCGCCAGCCAAAACTGGCCGGCTTCGTCATGCTGACCCAATACGCCGCCAGCATTCCTGCGCCATCGGCCTTCGCCGCAGGCAGCCTGGACAACGTGCTGGGCGACTACCTGGCGAAAAACGGCAAAACCCAGCTGCGCATCGCTGAAACCGAGAAGTATGCCCACGTCACCTTCTTCTTCTCCGGCGGCCGCGAAGAACCGTTCCCGGGCGAAGAACGCATCCTGATCCCGTCGCCAAAAGTCGCCACTTATGACTTGCAGCCCGAGATGAGCGCCCCGGAAGTCACCGACCGCATCGTCGACGCCATTGAAAACCAGCGTTACGACGTGATCGTGGTCAACTACGCCAACGGCGACATGGTCGGCCACAGCGGCGTGTTCGACGCGGCCGTCAAAGCCGTTGAGTGCCTCGACCTGTGTGTCGGCCGCATCGTCGATGCGTTGGAAAAAGTCGGCGGCGAAGCGCTGATCACTGCCGACCACGGCAACGTCGAGCAGATGTCCGACGCATCCACCGGCCAGGCGCATACCGCCCACACCACCGAACCGGTACCGTTCATCTATGTCGGCAAGCGTGACTTCAAGGTTCGCGACGGCGGCGTGCTGGCGGATGTGGCACCGACCATGCTGATGTTGATGGGCCTGGAAAAACCGGCGGAGATGACCGGAACTTCGATACTGGTGTAATCCGACCTTTCAAACACCGCAAACCCCTGTAGGAGCGAGCCTGCTCGCGATAGCAATCTAACGCTCAATATCGATGTGAATGTTAGGACGCCATCGCGAGCAGGCTCGCTCCTACAGTGGGTTTGTGTGGTTTTTGGGGCCGGTTATCACACAGCCCCAATTGGGCGTTTTTTTTGCAGCGCTTGGCGGGCATACTAGGATGTCTTTTTCCCTGGTGTCGCCCGCCTCTATGCTTCGCGTCCTGATAGCCCTTGCTCTGACATGCCTGCTCCAACCGGCCTTTGCTGACGAGCGCGCGCAAACCCAACAACAGTTGGACGCCACGCGTCAGGACATTGCCGAGCTGAAAAAACTGCTGGGCAAGCTCCAGGAAGAAAAAACCGGGGTGCAGAAAGACCTCAAAGGCACCGAGACCGAGATGGGCAAGCTCGAGAAGCAGGTCGAAGCCCTGCAAAAAGAGCTGAAGAAAAGCGAATCCGAGCTGCAGCGACTCGATACCGAGAAAAAAAAACTCCAGAGCGCGCGCATTGAACAGCAGCGACTGATCGCCATTCAGGCCCGCGCGGCCTATCAGAACGGCCGTCAGGAGTACTTGAAGCTGCTGCTCAACCAGCAGAACCCGGAAAAATTCGCCCGCACCCTCACCTATTACGACTACCTGAGCCAGGCCCGCCTGGAGCAGCTGAAGAATTTCAACGAAACCCTGCGCCAACTGGCCAATGTCGAAAAAGACATCGCCATGCAACAGGCGCAATTGCTGGTGCAGAAAAGCAGCCTCGACAGCCAGCGCGACGAACTCGACAAAGTCCGCAAGGAGCGTCAGCAAGTCCTGGCCAAGCTCAGCGACGACGTGAAAGCCCGCGATCAGAAGCTGGCAGCCCGCGAGCAGGATCAGGCAGACCTGTCTAAAGTCCTTAAAACCATTGAAGAAACCCTGGCCCGTCAGGCCCGTGAGGCAGAAGAAGCGCGGCAAAAAGCGCTGATCGCCCAGCAGGAAGCCGAAAAAAAGCGTTTACGTGAGGCTCAGGCTGCTGCAGATGCAGACACCACTGACGCCCCACGCAAACCCATTAAATCGACACCCGGCGCACTGGTTTCAAGTTCAGGCGAGACCTTTGGCGGCCCCTTTGCTTCAAGCCGGGGAAAACTTCCCTGGCCCGTTGATGGTCGACTGCTGGCACGCTTCGGCGAAACCCGTGGCGACGACGCCCGCACCAAGTGGGACGGCGTGATGATCAGCGCCTCCGCCGGCAGCCAGGTGCACGCCGTGCATGGCGGTCGCGTGGTGTTCGCCGACTGGTTGCGTGGCGCCGGGCTGCTGGTGATTCTCGACCACGGCAACGGTTTTTTGAGTCTTTATGGTCACAACCAGACGCTGCTCAAGTCTGCGGGTGACGTGGTAAAAGCCGGTGAGTCCATCTCCACTGTCGGCAACAGTGGCGGGCAGGACACGCCAGCGCTGTATTTCGCTATTCGTCAGCAGGGTCACCCGAGTGATCCAGCGCAATGGTGTCGCGCGCAAGGATAAGCACGCGACCTAATTCAGGAGTTCGTTCGACATGCTGCATCTGTCCCGCCTTACCTCGCTGGCCCTGACGATCGCCCTGGTGATCGGCGCGCCTCTGGCGTTCGCCGCTCAACCGGCCCCGGCCGTCGCGCCTGCGGGCACTGCTGCGACCACCAAGGCGCCATTGCCTCTGGAAGAGTTGCGCACCTTTGCCGAGGTCATGGATCGGATCAAGGCAGCCTATGTCGAACCGGTGGACGACAAGACCCTGCTGGAAAACGCCATCAAGGGCATGCTCAGCAACCTCGACCCGCACTCCGCCTACCTGGGCCCGGAAGACTTCGCTGAGTTGCAGGAAAGCACCAGCGGCGAATTCGGCGGCCTGGGCATCGAAGTGGGCGCCGAAGACGGTTTCATCAAGGTGGTTTCGCCAATCGATGACACCCCGGCCTCCAAGGCGGGCATTCAGGCCGGCGACTTCATCGTCAAGATCAACGGCCAGCCGACCCGCGGCCAGAGCATGACGGAAGCCGTGGACAAGATGCGCGGCAAGATCGGCCAGAAAATCACCCTGACCCTGGTGCGCGACGGCGGTACACCGTTTGACGTGACCCTGGCCCGCGCCATCATTCAAGTGAAGAGCGTGAAGAGCCAGTTGCTGGAATCCGGCTACGGCTACATCCGCATCACCCAGTTCCAGGTCAAGACCGGCGACGAAGTCTCCAAGGCCCTGGCCAAGCTGCGCAAGGACAACGGCAAGAAGCTCAAAGGCATCATCCTCGACCTGCGTAATAACCCGGGCGGTGTGCTGCAAGCGGCGGTGGAAGTGGTCGACCACTTCATCACCAAGGGCCTGATCGTTTACACCAAGGGCCGTATCGCCAACTCCGAACTGCGCTTCTCCGCCACCGGCAAGGACGAAAGCGAAGCCGTGCCAATGGTCGCGCTGATCAACGGCGGCAGCGCCTCGGCCTCGGAAATTGTCGCCGGCGCCTTGCAGGATCAGAAACGCGCGGTGGTCATGGGCACCACCAGTTTCGGCAAAGGCTCGGTACAAACCGTGCTGCCGCTGAACAACGACCGCGCACTGAAGATCACCACGGCGCTGTATTACACGCCGAACGGCCGCTCGATCCAGGCACAGGGCATCGTTCCGGACATCGAAGTGCGCAAGGCCAAGATCACCAACGAGCAGGACGGCGAGTACTTCAAGGAAGCCGATCTGCAAGGTCACCTGGGCAATGGCAACGGCGGCGCCGACAAACCGACCAGCTCCAGCGGCAAAGCCAAGGCGATGCCGCAGGATGATGATTACCAATTGGCCCAGGCCTTGAGCCTGCTCAAAGGGTTGAGCATCACCTCCGGCCGCTGAGATGCGCCTGCGGTTCATCCTCGGCTTGCTGTGCTGTCTGGCGGGTGTTGCTCACGCAGCGCCCGTCGCGACGGCACCTCAAAAGGCCTATCTAAGCCTGATCATCGATGACCTGGGGCAGAACCTGCCCCGGGATCGCCGCGTGCTGGCCCTGCCCGGCCCGGTCACCACGGCAATCATGCCCGATACCCCCCACGCCACCGAATTCGCCCGCGAAGCTCATCGCGCCGGCAAGATTGTCATCCTGCACATGCCCATGGACCCGGCCACCGGCCCGTTTGCCTGGCACCCCGACTTGCCCATCGAAGAGCTCGAGAAACGCCTGAACGCGGCACTCAAGGTCGTGCCCTACACCGCCGGCATCAACAACCACATGGGCAGCCGCATGACCGTTCAGCAACCGGCCATGGCCTGGCTGATGGCGGAGTTGCAGCGCCGACACAAGCTCTTCGTCGACAGCCGCACCAGTGCGCAAACCGTGGCGGCCGCCGAGGCGCAGAAGATTGGTTTGGCGAGCGTTTCGCGGGATGTGTTCCTGGATGACGAGCCCACTGAAGCCGCGATCTTTACTCAGCTACAGACGGCGATCAGCCTGGCGCGCAAACAGGGTTCTGCAGTGATGATCGGGCATCCGTATCCGCAGACATTGGCGGTACTTGAACGTGAACTACCCAAGCTCAAGGCTCAGGGCATTGACTGGATCGACATCAAACAGATGATCAGCGTGCGCGGCAATCGTGCAACGGCAGCGCACGGCAAGGATGGCCAGTACCGCCTCCCGACCGCCCGGTAATTGCTCGCAGCCCACTCCATTTCGCGATAACTATTTATACCTGCCGGTACACCGCCGCGTGCCACGATAGCGCTCACCCTGAATTTCATCACCAAGGAATGGACATGAAATACATGAGCTTCTTTTGCTTCGCAGGCCTGATTGGCCTGCTGGCTATTTCCGCAGCGCAGGCTCGCGATCTGGGCGAAGGCGCCGTCAACGACTCACCCTCAAGGGCACTGCAAAACAGCGAACATTCTTATGAAATCTGGAGCGGCGTGGGACTACTCAGTCTCCAATCAGGCTTGACCTGCAGCGCCGTTCTACTGGATACGCGAAACAGGCAAGGCCGAGCCACTGGCCCTGCCTACCTGCTCACCAGCGGTCATTGCGTGTTGTTTCAGTACGGTTCGGCGCGGACCAATCTGCCTTTTAAAGCCAGCGTCACCTTCCACTACTTTCATGACATGCCACAGCGTAAGCGCCGATACGCCATCCGGACTGCCCGATGGAGCAGTCTGGTCGGGACCGATCTTGCAGTACTGGAGGTCGACGCAACATTGGCGTCGCTGATACAGGCCGGGGTCAACCCGCTCAAGCTGGCGTCCCATCAAACCAACGAGAGTCAAGACGCGCTTAACATTGGCGCGCCGAGCGGCTTTACCGAACAAGGGCTTCGACTGAGTGCCTGCGCTGAACAAACCGCCGGAACATTCATCGATCACCCCGGAGTGTTCCCTTTGGCCATGAAAAACAGCTGCGACCTTCACGGTGGCAACTCTGGTAGCCCAATGCTGAACCGTCGCACCAATGAAATCACCGGCATCGTCAGTAAAGTCGTGACCTCGCGCAATACCCCAGCGCCGCCTGGTTGTGAGCACTCGACGTCTTGCAAGGCTGCCCGTTTCAACTACAGCTACCCGGCCAACTTCCTGCACACGTGCTTTATTGACGGTGTCTTCACCAGCGACGGGGCGGACTGTTCGTTGAAGCCAGTCGAGCTGACTATCACGGAGCCCTGGAAGCTCAAGTCATACATTCATAGAACGCAAAACGCGGATGAGCAGGTCGTATTGCCTACGTGGGATTTCAGGTTCTCCCTCGAGGCACCCTTCTATCGCTACAAAACGGTCCATAACGCCAGGGACTGCAAAGCTTCCGACAATTACAGCGCCGCCATCAGCACTGAAGATGCTTACATCAATACTGAAGTCGGGCCACAAAGCGGCGCACATGCACTGTGCATTATCGGCGTCGCCTCAGGGGGAGCGCAGCTGACAAGGGCGATGCTGAATAACGTGTTTACCAGTGCCGTGTACTTGAGCGCGGCTCCGGCTCAGGTTGTATCGAAGTGATGGTTACAGATACTTCGACATGATGTCGTCCACCACGCCTTCCTTGCGCAGTTGATCCAGCGCTGCCTGAAGCTTCGCGACGACGTCATCCGGCACGTCCTTGTTCAATGCCAGATACAACTCGGCGCTGTTGAAGCGCAGCACGGTCTTGAGCCCGGTCACCCCGTCCTGGCGAGCCAGGTAACGTCCGGCCGGATCACCCGTGGCCCACAGGTCGATCTGGCCGTTGACCAGCTTCTTCGCGTTGTCCTGATCCCGCAGCACGACTATCGGCTTCAATCCCTGCTTGGCCAACGTCTCGGCAATCGCATCGCCTTTATAGGCACCAATCTTGTATTTGCGCGCCTGCTCCAGCGACTCAAGGCTGATCTTGCTATCGGCCTTGGCCAGCATGATCCAGTCATCCGGCCCGATCGGGCCAACCCACTTGAACAGGTTCTCGCGGTCCGGCAACCGTGCCATCACAAATACGCCGTAACCGGGCTTTTCCAGGGCGAGTTTGTAGATTCGCTCCCAAGGAAAACGCAATGTCAGGCTGTAGGTGATTTCGGCGCGTTTAAACATCTCGCGGACGATGTCCACCGCGATGCCATTGATGTTCTCGTCCTGAGCGAAGTTCTTGCCGTTCTTCGCCATGTTGTACGGAGGGAAATTTTCAGTCAGCAACACCAGGCCGGTGTCGGGAATTTGTGCGGCATGTGCTCCGTTGACGAGCAATAGAGAAGCACCGGCGAGGGCAAGAAGAAGGCGTCTAAGCATGTCTGGCTACCGAAATCCATGGCGTACCCAAGAGTGCCTTGAGCCCGCCATGATGTCCACTGGCCTGTATCGGTTTGTTTAGCGCATCACGATGCCGCGATGGGCCATGTAGGCCTTGGCTTCCTGCACGGTGTATTCGCCGAAGTGGAAAATACTCGCCGCCAATACGGCGCTGGCGTGGCCTTCGATAATGCCGTCAGCCAAATGCTGCAGGTTGCCGACGCCGCCGGAGGCGATCACCGGGATACCCAGTGCGTCGCTGATGGCGCGGGTAACGCCCAGGTCGAAGCCGTTTTTCATGCCGTCCTGGTCCATGCTGGTCAACAGGATTTCGCCCGCACCGAGACCTTCCATCTTCTTCGCCCATTCAACGGCGTCGAGACCAGTAGGCTTGCGACCGCCATGGGTGAAGATTTCCCAGCGCGGGGTTTCGCCCGGACCGGAAACCTTCTTGGCGTCGATGGCAACCACGATGCACTGCGAACCGAAATGCTGAGCCGCTTCGCCGACGAATTCCGGGTTGAACACCGCAGCGGTGTTGATCGAAACCTTGTCCGCGCCGGCATTCAGCAGGTTGCGAATGTCCTGCACGGTACGCACGCCGCCGCCCACGGTCAGCGGGATGAACACCTGGCTGGCCATGCGCTCGACGGTATGCAACGTGGTGTCGCGGCCGTCAACGCTGGCGGTGATGTCGAGAAAAGTAATCTCGTCGGCACCCTGCTCGTCGTAACGACGGGCGATTTCCACCGGGTCGCCGGCATCACGGATGTTCTCGAACTTGACGCCCTTGACCACCCGGCCGTTATCCACGTCCAGGCAAGGGATGATGCGTTTGGCCAGCGCCATGGTCAGTCCTCAGCCTTTGTACGAATCGCAGAAAGCTTGCGCTTCAGCGACATCGAGAGTGCCTTCGTAGATCGCCCGACCGGTGATCGCGCCGATGATGCCTGGCGCTTTCGCGTCGAGCAGCGACTTGATGTCACCGAGGTTGTGGATGCCACCGGAGGCGATCACCGGGATCTTCGTCGCGGCGGCCAGCGCAGCGGTGAACGGTACGTTGCAGCCCTGCATCATGCCGTCTTTGGCGATGTCGGTATAAACGATCGCGGACACGCCATCGGCTTCAAACTGCTTGGCCAGGTCGATCACCTGAATGGTGCTGATTTCAGCCCAGCCGTCAGTGGCGACAAAACCGTCCTTGGCATCCAGACCGACGATCACTTTGCCCGGGAACGCGCGGCAGGCTTCGGCGACGAAGGCCGGATCTTTCACGGCTTTGGTGCCGATGATCACGTAGCTCACGCCGGCCTTCACGTAGTGTTCGATGGTTTCCAGGGAACGGATACCGCCGCCGATCTGGATCGGCAGGTTCGGGTAGCGCTTGGCGATGGCGGTGACCACTTCGCCGTTGACCGGCTGGCCTTCGAAGGCGCCGTTCAGGTCGACCAGATGCAGACGACGGCAACCGCCCTCCACCCACTTGGCAGCCATGCTCACCGGGTCATCGGAGAACACCGTGGAATCTTCCATGCGGCCCTGGCGCAGACGAACACAGGCACCGTCTTTAAGATCGATAGCGGGAATAATCAGCATCTGGCAAACCTTCAAATTCGATTGTTCAGCTTCGCTCGAAAATCAGTTTTTCTCGAGCGCCCACAGGTCGCTTTCGATGCTTTCGAACCTCTCTTTGAGGTGCGTCTGCACATCGAAAATCGCCCTGTTGTAATAGTGCGGCGCAATTTCACGGGTAAACAGCTCAAGGATTTCAGCCGCTTCGAACGAACCCAGGTCCAGTTCGAAGCGGTCTTCCATAAAGCGCTTGATCTTGTGATTGGCCTCGTTTTCCTGTTCGGGAGTGAGGGTCAGGATCGGCGGCTTCTTCTTGACGGCCATTTACCAGCGACCATCCCACGCGGCGAAGTTCTGCAGCAATTGCAGGCCATGGGTATGGCTTTTCTCCGGGTGGAACTGCACGGCGAAACGCGAGCCATCGGCCAGCGCCGCAGCGAAATCGACACCGTAGTGACCGCCGCCCACCACTTGCCGCGGGTTGCCGGCAGCGATGTAGTAGCTGTGCACGAAGTAAAAACGCGCCAGGTCCGGAATGTTGTGCCACAGCGGATGACTCACCGTCTGCTTCACTTCGTTCCAGCCCATGTGCGGGACTTTCAGGTGTTCGCCATCTTCATGCAGGTCTTTGCCGAAGAACTTCACCGCGCCCGGAAACAGGCCGATGCAGTCCACGCCATCGTTCTCTTCACTGCTGTCGAGCAAGGCTTGCATGCCGACGCAGATGCCGAGAAACGGACGGTCCTGGCTGACTTCACGCACCAACGAATCGAAGCCCAGACGACGGATCTCCGCCATGCAATCGCGAATCGCGCCGACGCCGGGGAATACCACCCGGTCGGCTTCGCGAATCACATCGGCATCGCTGGTGATCAAGACCTTGCCGGCACCCACGTGCTCGAGGGCCTTGGCCACCGAGTGCAGGTTGCCCATGCCGTAATCGATAACCGCGACCGTCTGCATTACAGAACGCCTTTGGTCGACGGCATCTGACCGGCCATGCGGTCATCCAGCTCTACCGCCATGCGCAGTGCGCGGCCGAAAGCCTTGAACACGGTTTCGATCTGGTGGTGGGTGTTGGTGCCACGCAGGTTGTCGATGTGCAGGCTGACGAGGGCGTGGTTGACGAAGCCCTGGAAGAATTCCTGGAACAGGTCAACGTCGAAGCCGCCGACGGTGGCGCGGGTATAGGGAACATGCATCTGCAGGCCAGGACGACCGGAGAAGTCGATCACCACGCGCGACAGCGCTTCATCGAGCGGCACGTAGGCATGGCCGTAGCGACGGATGCCTTTCTTGTCGCCGATGGCTTTGGCGAAGGCCTGACCCAGGGTGATACCGACGTCTTCCACCGTGTGGTGGTCGTCGATATGCAGGTCGCCCTTGCTGACAATATCCAGGTCGATCAGCCCGTGACGGGCGATCTGGTCCAGCATGTGCTCAAGAAAAGGAACACCGATATCAAATCGGGCCTTTCCGGTGCCATCCAGGTTGATCGAGGCTTTGATCTGGGTTTCCAGAGTGTCGCGCTCGACTGACGCCTTACGTTCGGCCATCACCAGCTCCGCAAAATCATTGGGCGAAAAAGGCAACCATTATAGGGGCGCGGGCGCCAAACAGAAACACGGGAGGTGATATGACTGACGGATAGAACCCCCGGCTGTCGCGGGTAGACATGTCCATACAAGCTTTTTCAGACACCCCAAAACAACTGTAGGAGTGAGCCTGCTCGCGATGAGGGCTCCACAGTCAACATTTCTGTCGACTGTCAGACCCTCATCGCGAGCAGGCTCACTCCTACAGAGGTACTGCGTTTACTTAGTGAAAGAGGACTGCAGTCTTCTGCAAGGTCACCCAAACACCCCACGCCAACGGAATACCCACCACCAGCCACGCAGCCACTGCCAAAGGCTTGGTGCCCGCATCCGCTTTCCACTCCAATACGGTGCTGCTGTCAGCGCCCTTGTCATGGCCCAGCGCCTGTTCGGCGGCCAGTTCAGCGTCGGTCATGAAATATTTGTCAGCCACCGGACGCACCAGCAGGTTGCAGATGAAACCCAACACCAGCAGGCCCGCGAGGATGTACAAGGTGATGTCGTAAGCCGCGGCGCGTTCAACGCCGATGCTCAGCTGATACTCACGCAGGTAGTTCACCAACACCGGACCCAACACGCCCGCCGCTGCCCAAGCGGTCAGCAGACGACCGTGGATCGCGCCGACCATTTGCGTACCGAACAGGTCCGCGAGATAGGCAGGAACAGTCGCAAAACCGCCGCCGTACATCGACAGGATGATGCAGAAGGCCGCCACGAACAGCGCAACGTTGCCCAGGTGACCGAGGTTCGGGATCAACGCGTACAGCGCAAAACCAAGCGCGAAGAACACGAAATAAGTGTTTTTACGGCCCAGGTAATCCGAGAACGAGGCCCAGAAGAAACGACCACCGATGTTGAACAGACTAAGCAAACCGGTGAAACCGGCAGCAATCGCCGCGATCGAGGCCAGTTGCCCAGCGTCCAGTTGACCAAACGTCTGGTCAGTGCCCAGCAATTTACCGGCAAATACTTCCTGCAACAGCGGTGAAGCCATGCCGAGGATGCCGATACCCGCCGAAACGTTCAGGCACAGCACCAGCCACACCAGACGGAATTGCGGGGTTTTCCACGCCACGTTCACGTGGACGTGACGGTGGGTGATCATCGCGTTGGACGCTTTCTTCGCCGGTGCGGTCCAGCCTTCAGGCTTCCAGCCGGTTGGCGGAACGCGGTAGGACAGTGCGCCACCAATCATGAACACGAAGTAGATCGCGGCCATCACCAGGAAGCTCTGCCAAACGCCAACGCTGGTTGGCGAAGCGAAGTGGCCCATCAAGGCTGCGGCCAGCGGAGCACCGACCATCGCGCCACCGCCGAAACCCATGATCGCCATGCCGGTCGCCATGCCGCGCTTGTCCGGGAACCACTTGATCAGGGTCGAGACCGGCGAGATGTAACCCAGACCCAGGCCGATACCGCCAATGACCCCGGAGCCGATCCACATCAGCCATATCTGGTGGGTATAAACCCCCAACGCTGAAATCAGCAGACCACCACACCAGCACAGTGCCGATACAACGCCAGCCTTGCGTGGCCCGGCGTGTTCCAGCCAGCCACCCCAGATGGCGGCCGAGCAACCGAGGAAAATGAAGAACAGGGTGTAGATCCAGCCGAGCATCGAAATCGGCCAGTCACATTGGGACGAGAAGACTTGCGAGATGAAGCTCATGTCCGGCGCGCAGGCCACTGCCTTGGTCACGCCCAAGGCTTTGGACAGTGGCAACCAGAACACCGAAAAGCCGTAGGCCATGCCGATACAGAGGTGGATGGCCAAGGCGGCCGGTGGTACCAGCCAACGGTTGAAACCGGGCTTGGCGATGATGCGCTCCTTGGACAGGAACGCGGGCTGGTCGGCTTTGAGGCCGTCCGCCGTGATGCTCGTGGTCATTGTGTATCCCCCAATTATAAGAATGGTTCGTCAGCGCTCCTCACCCCCAGCCTTTTATGCGCACGCATGACTGTTTTCGAGGTGAAGCTCCATGTTGGTGCGACATCACGTCGCAGAAGGACGGACGAACCGGCAGAGGTTACCATCTGTACGTGACAGAAAAATCAAAGTGCTATCACCTTTTGTATGTCATCAGTTCTCGTACCACTGAAGGAGCCCTCATGCCGATCATTGTCGAGCCGCTAAACGAAGCCACTTATCAGGATCAGCTAGATCTGCAGAAGATCTACCGCGATGCGCCGGACTGGCTGTTTGCCCCGTTTGCCGCAGATTTTCAGCTGATCGAAGCCTGCCTGCTGGACGGCTCGCTGATCGCTGGCCGCTTCAACGATCGGCTTTTGGGCGCGGCACGTCTGCAACGGCACTCGGATGTCTGGCATCTGTCCCAACTATGTGTACGAAAAATTACCCGGCGCCGTGGCGTGGCCGAGCGCCTGGTGAATGAAGCGCAGAAAATGGCGTCGCAATCGGGCGCGACATTGCGCTTGCTGGCGCCTGCCGGGCATCTGGAGGTACAAGCGCTGGCGGCCAAACTGAAAATGCCGCTGGATGAGTTGCCGACGTGATCGCTGACCGGTCGTCCGCTGCGGAGCGCTATACTCCCCGGCTAAATTTCGAATTCGACTAACTACAAGGACTCGCCCATGAAAGCGTTCGGCAAAATCCTGGGTCTGGTACTTCTCGGGCTGTTGCTGATCATTGTGGCGCTGGGCTTTGCCCTGACCCACCTCTTTGATCCCAACGACTATAAAGACGAGATTCGCCAGATAGCCCGCGACAAGGCCCACATCGAGCTGACGCTCAATGGCGATATCGGCTGGAGCCTGTTCCCGTGGCTGGGCCTGGAATTGCACGAAGCCACCGTCGCGACCCTGGCCAAGCCCACCGAGCCGTTCGCTGATTTGCAGATGCTCGGCCTGTCGGTCCGTGTGTTGCCGCTGCTGCGCCGTGAAGTGCAGATGAGCGATGTGCGCGTCGAAGGCCTGAACCTGCGCCTGACTCGCGACAAGGACGGCCACGGCAACTGGCAAGACATCGGCAAGGTACCGGCGCCGGCCACCCCGACTACGCCGCCCGCGACCACTGGCGAACCAGCGACCGAGACCACCGCCCAAGCGGAAAAACCGGCCCAGCCGATTCGCCTGGACATCGACAGCCTGACCGTCAACAACGCCCGCGTTGAATACAGCGACGAGAAAACCGGCAAGCAATTCAGCGCCGAAAGCATCCAGCTGAGTACCGGCCCGGTGCATGACTCCACGAACATCCCGGTCAAACTCACCGCGTTCCTGGGCACCAACCAGCCGGTCTTGCGTGTCCGTACCGAGCTCAACGGCGAGCTGCGTTTCGAGCGCGCACTGCAGCGCTACAAACTCGAAGACATGAAGCTCTCGGGCGAAGTCGCTGGCGATCCGCTGCAAGGCAAAACCATGACCTTCGCCGCCCAAGGCCAATTGCTGCTCGATAAAGCGGCGAACGTCGCCGAATGGACTGGCATCAAGATCTCCGCCAACCAACTGCGCGCATTGGGTGAACTGAAGGTCAACGACCTCGACAAAACCCCGCAAATCAGCGGCGGCCTGTCGATCGCCCAGTTCGATCTGGCGAAATTCGTCGACAGCATCGGCCAGAAGCTTCCGGCAATGGCGGAAGGCAGCCTGAGCAAAGTCGAGTTGGTCAGCCGCCTGGCTGGCACGCCGACCAGCGTGGTGCTCGACAACATCAACCTGAAAGTCGATGACAGCACCTTCAGTGGCCGCATCGCCGTCGAGGACTTCGCCAAACAATCGCTGCGGGCGACCCTCAAGGCCGACACCTTCAACGTCGACCGTTACCTGCCGCCAAAATCTGCCGAAGCCAACAGCGCGACGCAGGTGCGTAAGGCGGAAGTGGCCAGCACCGAAGCCGATGCCCTGGCCGGTCCGGGCAGCACGCCGCTGCCGCAAGCACCGACCAAAGACGCGTGGAGCAACGAGCGCCTGCTGCCGGTGGAACGCCTGAGCAAACTCGACGTGGACGCTGACCTGACCTTCGGCCAACTGACCCTCGATAAATTGCCGATCCAGAACGCTGCGCTCAAAGCCACAGGCCAGGGCGGTCTGCTGACACTCGAAAGCCTTCGCGGCGACCTGTACGACGGCAACTTCGACGCCAAAGGTACGCTCGACGTGCGCCAGGAGGTGCCAGCGCTGAGCATGCAGACGAGCATCATCAAAGTACCGGTGGAAAAAATCCTCGAGAGCCAAGGTAAAAATCCACCGGTCAAAGGCCTGGTGACGGTCAACAGCAACCTGACCAGTAGCGGCAACAGCCAGAAAGCGCTGATCGAAACCCTCAACGGCAACGCCAGTTTCGTCATCAACAACGGCGTGCTGCTCAATGCCAACCTCGAACAACAGCTGTGCAAAGGCATCGCCACCCTGAACCGTAAATCCCTCAGCGGCGAGCCACGGGGCAAGGACACACCGTTCCAGGAGCTCAAGGGCAACCTGACCTTCCGTAACGGCGTGGCCAGCAACCCGGACATGAAAGTGCGCATCCCGGGCATGACCGTCAACGGCGACGGCGATGTCGATCTTCGGGTGCTGGGCATGGACTACCGCGTGGGCGTTATCGTCGAAGGCGACAAGAGCGACATGCCGGACCCGGCCTGCCAGGTCGGCGAAAAGTACGTCGGCATCGAGTGGCCACTGCGCTGCCGTGGCCCGCTGGAACTGGGCGCCAAGGCTTGCCGCCTCGATAACGAACGCATGGGCCAGGTCGCGAGCAAACTGGCCGGCGAACGGATCGGCGAAAAAATCGACGAGAAGCTTGGCGACAAGGTCAGCCCTGAACTGAAAAACGCTTTGAAGGGGCTGTTCAAACGATGAGAGCCGAGCAGTTTTCATCGGCGGTACTGGACTGGTACGACCGCCACGGCCGCCACGACTTGCCCTGGCAACAGGGCATCACCCCGTATCGGGTGTGGGTCTCGGAAATCATGTTGCAGCAGACCCAGGTCAGCACGGTGCTGAACTACTTCGACCGCTTCATGGCCTCGTTGCCGACGGTCGAAGCCCTGGCCGCCGCGCCGGAAGACGAAGTCCTGCACCTGTGGACCGGCCTGGGTTACTACACCCGTGCGCGCAATTTGCAGAAGACCGCGAAGATTGTTGTCGAGCAGTACGGTGGCGAGTTTCCCCGCGATGTGGAAAAGCTGGTTGAACTGCCGGGCATCGGCCTGTCCACAGCCGGCGCCATCGCCAGCCTGAGCATGGGCCTGCGGGCGCCGATCCTCGACGGCAACGTCAAACGGGTGCTGGCGCGCTTTACCGCGCAAGAGGGTTATCCGGGCGAGCCAAAGGTCGCCAAACAGCTCTGGGCGAACGCTGAGCGCTTTACGCCGCATGATCGGGTCAACGCCTACACCCAGGCGATGATGGATCTGGGCGCGACGCTTTGCACCCGTAGCAAGCCGAGCTGCCTGCTCTGCCCGCTCGAAAAGGGCTGCGAAGCGCACATGCTCGGCCTGGAGACACGCTACCCGATCCCAAAACCGCGCAAAGCCGTGCCACAGAAGCGCACGCTGATGCCGATGCTCGCCAACGGTGACGGCGCGATTCTGCTTTACCGTCGCCCTTCCACGGGCTTGTGGGGCGGTTTATGGAGCCTGCCGGAACTCGATGACCTCGACGACCTGCAACATCTGGCTTCGCAGCATTCGCTGGAGCTTGGCAGCCAACAGGCGCTGCCGAGCCTGGTACACACCTTCAGTCATTTTCAGTTGTCCATCGAACCCTGGCTGGTTCAGGTCCAGGAGGCCGGCCATCACGTGGCCGAGGCCGACTGGCTCTGGTATAACCTCGCCACCCCGCCGCGCCTGGGCCTTGCCGCCCCGGTCAAAACCTTGCTCGAGCGCGCGGCCGCCGTATTGAACGCAGGAGAGTCGTCATGACCCGCACCATCATGTGCCGCAAGTACAAAGAAGAATTGCCCGCCCTGGAGCGCGCTCCATTTCCAGGCGCAAAAGGTCAGGACATTTTTGACCATGTCTCGGCCAAAGCCTGGGCAGACTGGCAAAAGCACCAGACTCTGCTGATCAACGAAAAACGCCTGAACATGATGAACGCCGAAGACCGCAAATATCTTCAGGGCGAGATGGACAAGTTCTTTTCCGGCGAGGAATACGCCAAGGCTGACGGCTACGTTCCGCCGGCTGAATAATCCCGCTTTTTCGAGGGTCGGAACGTAAGCGACGGTAATAATTAAAATTTTTTTGAAAACTTTCTTGACGACCCCCTGAAAAACCAGTTTAATGCGCCCCGTTGCCCAGATAGCTCAGTCGGTAGAGCAGGGGATTGAAAATCCCCGTGTCGGCGGTTCGATTCCGTCTCTGGGCACCAAATACCGAAAACCCTGAATCGCAAGATTCAGGGTTTTTTTATGCCTGCGATTTGATTGATGACGTTTTTCGCAGTCGTCGCTAGTTCTCAGTCCCCCAGTGGAAGACCAGGTTACGAGCGGCGCCGCTGCCTACCTCCGCCATATCACGCCGCACTTCACCTCTATGCGTGGCGACAACGGTGTACTTGCCGGGAGGCAGCTGAACGTAGACCAGCGGACCAGCCTCACTCAGCGTCAGCACGGGCTGCCCTTGGGCTTTCTGAATGATTACATCCACGTCGGGAATGTATTCGCTCGCAGGCCCGGTGGAGAAGGTCATGTGCAGGTTGTACCCAGTGGTTTGCTGGATGGCCTTTGACTCATCCTCGCCAACACCGCCGGACAAGTAAGCGATCCCGTTTTGCTCTTGCCTCTGGACTTGCACACCTGAGCTGTCGATGGGCTCCAGGCTGGCGGCCGGTGAAATGGCTGGAAACATCAACACGCCGACTGCGGCGATGGGCAACATGAGTGAATGGACGTACTTCATGATGGCGACTCCCGGGCTCAACAGAGCCCTACCGTTACTCCTTTTAGATTTCTCGCTGAATGCTCAAGTTTTAGATTGATTAGTACTTGGATTCACTGCGAATAGGACTACACGTTGTATTCCTCAAGCGCGGATTGCCGTCGGCGTGATCCTGCAAAACCAGTTGGATTTTCCTTCCGGCTTACCAGCCGCGCCCGGCATCGCTGACCAACCTCCCCCTGCAATCCTCTTCTGCCTGTTCATCCAACCGCGGAAGACTTCATGAGCGCACTCAAACCCGATAACACTCAAGACCCACAACTCGCCTCGCTACTGGGCAATCTTGGCGAATTGATCCGCGAAGCGCGTCAGAAGGTATTACGAGCGGTCGATACTGTTCAGGTGCAAACCTGCTGGCAGATCGGACGGCATATTGTGGAGTTCGAGCAGGAAGGCGCTCGGCGGGCGGGATATGGGAAGCAGTTGCTGGCGACGCTGGCGACGAGTCTGACAACTGAGTTTGGCAAAGGCTTTGACATCTCCAACCTTCGCTACATGCGCCTGTTCTATCAAGCATTTCCAATTCGTGACGCACTGCGTCACGAATTGAGCTGGACGCACTACCGCAGGTTACTGCGCGTTGAAAACGACCACGCTCGCCACTGGTACATGAACGAATCAGCCCTACAGAACTGGTCAAGTCGCGCCCTCGAGCGCCAGATCAATACCCTCTATTACGAACGCTTGCTGGCGAGCCGCGACCGGACTGCCGTCAAACAGGAAGCCGCCACCAACATCCAGCAAATGAACGCCAGCCCCCGGGATTTCATCCGGGACCCAGTGCTACTGGAGTTTCTCGGCTTGCCCAATGCGGGCTTGATCCAGGAAAGTGAACTTGAACAAGCATTGATCAATCAACTCCAGGGCTTCCTGCTCGAACTGGGCAAAGGCTTCGCCTTCATCGCTTGCCAGCAACGCATCAGTACCGAGAGCAAAGACTTTTACATCGATTTGGTGTTCTACAACTACCTGCTCAAGTGCTTCGTCATCTTCGACCTCAAGCGCGGCGTACTGACCCACCAGGATGTCGGCCAGATGGACATGTACGTGCGCATGTACGACGACCTCAAGCGCGGACCGGAGGATGGCCCCACCGTCGGCCTCATTCTCTGCGCGCAAAAAGATGAATCAGTGGTGCGCTATTCAGTACTGCAAGGCAACGAACAACTGTTCGCCAGCACATACAGACTGGTACTGCCGAGCGAGGAGGAACTTCGCACAGAACTGGATCGGGAGTGGGCGGTGCTTGAGGAGCGGTTACTCAAGCAAAGGCCCCGATAGGCACGGGTGGATTGTTCATAAACGGCGCGAAGACTATGGTGACTGGCTAACCGCAAAGGTTGAAAGCCGATGAATTTGCAGAACATGCCCTCACTGGCCCCGACGCAACTTGAATTGCCGTTACCCACCGGCACACCTGGTGATTCTTTCAAGGAACCCGCCGCCGACGGTTTCATCCTTGGCGGCTTCACCTGGCGGCATGCGCATCAAGACTCGACCCGTCCTGTGGTGATCATCAACGCCGCCACCTCAGTCCGCTGTCGCCACTACTCGCGCTTCGCCGATTACCTGTACGCCAATGGCTTCGACGTGATCACTTACGACTACCGTGGCATCGGCGAATCGCGACCCGCGTCGCTGAAAGGGCTTCGGGCTTCATGGTCAGATTGGGGCGCGCTGGACTTTGAGGCGATGCTCAAGCGCGCTCAGCGTGAATTTCCCGGACAACCCATCGATGTTGTCGGCCACAGCTTTGGAGGCTGTGCAGCGGGCCTGGGAGCTTCCGGGCATATGATTCGACGTCTGGTGACCGTCGGTGCGCAATTCGCTTACTGGCGCGATTACGCGCCCGCCCATCGCTGGCGGATGTTCGGCAAGTGGCATCTGCTGATGCCGTTGATGACATTGCTTTGCGGCTACTTCCCCGGCAAACGTCTCGGCTGGCTAGAGGACACCCCCGCCGGTGTGGTTCGCGACTGGAGCATGCCCACCGCGCACTACGAGAAACGCCCCAGCGGTCGCGTCCTTCACGCAAAAACCGGGCGACTGCCCTTCTCATCCGTCACCGCACAAAACCTGGCCATCAGCATCAGCGACGATCCTTACGGCACAATTCCGGCCATCGAACGGCTGCTGGGTTACTTCACCAACAGCACGAACGCCCACTTGCGAATCGCCCCCGAAGACATCGGCGAACAAGAAGTCGGACATTTCGCCTTTTTTCGTAGCCCATACCAAGCCACACTATGGCCCATTGCATTGTCCTGGTTGCAGACCGGCAAACTGGCCCCCGACACACCCGGGCGGCTAGTGCCACGTAACTGACTGATGCGCCCACTCAACGGAATACGGAACGACGCCCATGGCATCCGCCAACAAGCAGAACAAACGCGCCACACGCGCCAAAGCCAAGGCCAAGCAGAACCGCACCCAACGGGCTGCCGCGCCGGTCGAGCTGGACCCGAACGACGATCGCATCGACTTCGAATCGGTAGACCTGACTGAACTGTTCAAAGAAATGATCGACGCGCAAAAGATCAGCCAACAAGCGATGTGCGCAGCGTTTCTTGAACACCCGCTGCTCGCGCTGGTGCTGGAGCAGGAAGGTGAAGAAACAGCGACGGACTTCATCCTTGCGGCACTGATCGAGTATCGCCAGTGGTCCGCCGAAGTGGACGAAGCGGCCGCCCTGGCGTGGATCGAATCCCCAGCCTTCCAGGCTGACTACGTGGCGGCGTCCGACGCCATCGCGACCCAAACACAACCGAAAGCAAACTGAGTCCCCATGGCATCCCTGAACAAGCAACAGAAACGCGCCAAACGCGCCAAGATCAAAGCCAAGCAAATCAACATCCACGGCCGAAAACCCGCCGCGCTGGACGATGACCTGGGCGAAATCGGCGAGCCGATCCCGGAATACACCCTGGCGATGTTCAGCAAAATGCGCGACGCAGAAGCCACCAGCCGTAACGATATGCTGCTGACCCTGCTGTCGAACCTCGCCGGCATCATCAGCGACCATCCAGAACTGCTGGACATGGAAAACGCCGACAACGAAGCCATGGCCGCCACTCACCTGGCCGCCGATATGCTGATCGATTACCGCATGTGGGCCGACGGCATGGACCGCGACACCGCCCAGGCCTGGCTGACGGATCCGCAGTTCATCACCGACTTCGGCACGGCGCTCGACAGCTATCGCGAGTCGCTGGACGCACAGGAAGAAAAGGCTGAGTAAACACTCGCCTCAGAAACAAAAACGGCCGCTTGTCATCACTGACAGCGGCCGTTTTGCGTTATACGGTGCGAATCAGTTCAGCACCACCGCACCCATCTTCTGCAGCTTGCGACGACGAGCCACAAACAAACCGGCAGCCACCACCAGCAAACTCAGCAGGCCGGTCGCGAGGATCTCCACGCGATGCGCTTCCTGGAACAGCATGATGGTCAGGGCCGCAACGATGAATATGATCACCGCATAGGTCAGGGCCGGGAACAGCCACATGCTGAAAGCGATTTTCTCGCCACGCGCCATGCGCTGCTTGCGCATACGCAGTTGCGAAATCGCGATCACCAGGTACACCAGCAGCGCGATAGCGCCGGAGCTGGCCAGCAGGAATTCGAACACGGCGGCCGGGGCCACGTAGTTGGCGAAAACCGCGATGAACGCAGCACCGGTGGACAACATGACGGCCCAGTACGGCGTGCCGCTCTTGTTGGTGCGCTGGGAAACGGCCGGTGCATCACCGCGTTTGCCCAGGGAGAACATCATGCGCGATGCAGTGTAGAGCGCCGAGTTCAGGCAGCTGGTCACAGCAACCAATACAACGATGTCGACGATCAGCTTGGCATTCGGGATGCCCATGCGTTCAAGCACAGTCTGGTAAGAACCAACGCTGGCGAGGATCGGGTCGTTCCAAGGCACCAAGGCCACAACGATGAAGATCGATACGAGGTAGAACAAGCCAATCCGCCAGATCACCGAGTTGGTGGCCTTGGAGATTTGCTGGCCAGGGTTCTTCGATTCCGCGGCCGCGATGGTCACGATCTCGGTGCCCATGAAGGAAAACATGGTGGTCAGGATCGCGCCCAACACTGCGCCCATGCCGTTTGGCAGGAAGCCCTGGGTGTCGAACAAGTGCGAAACGCCGCTGACCTGACTGTTCGGCAGGAAGCCGAAGATCGCCAGAATGCCGAGGCCAATGAAACCGATGATCGCCACGACTTTGACCAGAGCGAACCAGAATTCGAATTCACCGTAGTTCTTCACGCTGAACAGGTTCGTCACCGTCAGCAGCAAGGTGATGATCAAGGTGAAGGCCCAGATCGCCACATTCGGGAACCAGGCGTGCAGGATGGTCGCGGCGGCGTTGGCTTCCAGCGGAATCACCAACACCCAGAACCACCAGTAGAGCCAGCCGATGGTGAAACCGGCCCAGTGACCGATCGCGCGATCGGCATACGTCGAAAAGGAGCCGGTGTCCGGCGAAGCCACGGCCATTTCGCCGAGCATGCGCATCACCAGCACCACCAGCATACCGGCGGCAGCGTAGGCCAACAGCACGGCCGGGCCTGCAGCGGCGATAGCGTGGCCAGAGCCGACGAACAGGCCGGCACCGATAACCCCGGCGATCGACAACATGGTCACATGACGCGGTTTGAGCCCCTGTTCGAGGCCATTGGAGCTTGGGGTACTGCTCATTGAAACTACCTTTGTAAGGAAAAGCGATTACGTCCACCCGGCGTGGTGTTCCTTCTCGTAAAAAGAAACCAACGGGGCGTTCCGTATTCTGCACGCAATAATTGCGCCAAAATGTTACAGAACGCCCAAGCATGGGGCTCTCCGCCGGACCGGACAGTCATCGCAAGTCATTGAGATTAATGGCAATTCGCCAGAGCGTTACCCTGCGACCCACTTTGAGAACAAAACAGCGCACCAGAAACACACCCGAAAATAGTCAGACGCACAATAAAAGTGCGGCTCAGGAACGTTTGGCCGGTTAGCGCTTCCAACCCCCCGCCAAAGCTGGCAACATCGCGCCCTTTTTTGGGACCGCCCCGCCCTTTTTATCAACAGGCAGGGTTCAAACGCCCGTTCGGTTGATAGCAGCGCGACAGTCTGCTGTATCGATGCGACAACCTGCCACAGGCCACCCGTTTACCGCCCGTAGCGCTGTTGGCTGCCATTCAGACGCTATGCTAGCTTGGCCGCCTCGCCAGGAAGGCCGCCAACAGCAGGAGCGAAATACTTATGAGGAACGCACATGGCTGAGGCCACGCCCGCGCTTGAAATCCGCAACTTGCACAAACGCTACGGACAGCTTGAGGTGCTCAAAGGCATCTCGCTGACCGCCCGCGACGGCGACGTGATCTCGATCCTGGGTTCTTCCGGTTCCGGCAAGTCCACCTTCCTTCGTTGCATCAACCTGTTGGAAAACCCGCATCAGGGCCAGATCCTGGTGGCCGGCGAAGAACTCAAGCTCAAAGCCGCCAAGAACGGCGAACTGGTCGCAGCCGACGGCAAGCAGATCAATCGCCTGCGCAGCGAGATTGGTTTTGTATTTCAAAACTTTAATCTGTGGCCGCACATGAGCGTGCTCGACAACATCATCGAAGCCCCGCGCCGCGTGCTCGGTCAGAGCAAAGCGGAAGCCATCGACGTCGCCGAAGCCTTGCTGGCCAAGGTCGGTATTGCTGACAAGCGCCACGCCTACCCGGCGCAACTGTCCGGCGGTCAACAACAACGCGCGGCCATTGCTCGCACGCTGGCCATGCAGCCCAAGGTGATCCTGTTCGACGAACCCACCTCCGCCCTTGACCCGGAAATGGTCCAGGAAGTACTTAATGTCATCCGCGCATTGGCCGAAGAAGGCCGCACCATGCTGCTGGTCACCCATGAAATGGGTTTCGCCCGTCAGGTGTCCAGCGAGGTGGTGTTCCTCCACCAGGGCCTGGTAGAAGAGCAAGGATCGCCACAGCAGGTGTTCGAAAACCCGCTTTCGGCGCGCTGCAAACAATTCATGTCCAGCAACCGCTAACGGAGCTACCCGCATGCAGAACTACAAAAAAATCTTCCTGGCTGCTGCCGTCACCCTGGCCTTCAGCGCCGGTGCTGCCGCCGAGACCTTGAAGATGGGCATCGAAGCGGCCTACCCGCCGTTCAACAACAAAGATGCCAGTGGCAATGTCGTCGGCTTCGACAAAGAAATCGGCGACGCCCTGTGCGCCAAGATGAAAGTCGAATGCACCGTGGTCACGTCTGACTGGGACGGCATCATTCCGGCCCTGAACGCCAAGAAATTCGATTTCCTGATCTCCTCGATGTCGATCACCGACGAGCGCAAGCAAGCGGTGGACTTCACCGACCCGTACTACTCCAACAAGCTGCAATTCATCGCGCCGAAAAACGTCGACTTCAAAACCGACAAGGACTCCCTGCAAGGCAAAGTGATCGGTGCACAACGTGCGACCCTCGCTGGCACCTGGCTGGAAGACAACATGGAAGGCGTTGAAGTCAAACTCTACGACACCCAGGAAAACGCTTACCTGGACCTGACCTCCGGTCGTCTGGACGGCATCCTGGCGGACAAGTACGTCAACTATGAGTGGCTGAAAAGCGACGCTGGCCGTTCCTATGAGTTCAAAGGCGACCCGGTGGAAGAAAGCGACAAGATCGGTATCGCTGTACGTAAAGGCGATGAGATTCGTGTGAAGCTGAACACCGCGCTGAAAGAAATCGTCGCTGATGGCACCTACAAAAAGATCAACGACAAGTACTTCCCGTTCAGCATCTATTGATTCTGACCTGCCGGGCCGGCGCCGTTATCTGACGGCGCCAGTCCCTGGCATTGCCTGCCGCGATTTGAAAAGAAATCCATGACTATCGATCTCTACGGATTCGGCCCGGCGCTCGCCGCTGGCGCGCTGATGACTGTGAAACTGGCACTCTCGGCCTTGTGCCTGGGCCTGGTGCTCGGTCTGCTCGGCGCCTTGGCCAAGACTTCCCCGTACAAGCCGCTGCAATGGCTTGGCGGCACTTATTCGACACTGGTTCGCGGCATCCCGGAATTGCTCTGGGTACTGTTGATCTACTTCGGCACGGTCAACTTGATGCGTGCCCTGGGCGAGTTCTTCGGCAACCCCGACCTCGAACTCAATGCGTTCGCCGCCGGCGTGATTGCGCTGGGGTTGTGCTTCGGTGCCTACGCCACTGAAGTATTTCGCGGCGCGATTCTGGCGATTCCCAAAGGACACCGCGAAGCGGGTGTGGCGTTGGGCCTGTCGAAATTCCGTATCTTCACCAAACTGATCATGCCGCAGATGTGGCGCATAGCCCTGCCCGGCCTGGGTAACTTGTTCATGATCCTGATGAAAGACACCGCGCTGGTATCAGTCATCGGCCTGGAAGAAATCATGCGTCACGCGCAAATCGGCGTAACCGTATCCAAGCAGCCGTTCACCTTTTATATGGTGGCCGCGTTCATGTACCTGGGCCTGACCGTTCTCGCCATGAGCGGCATGCACTTGATGGAAAAACGCGCCGCTCGCGGCTTCGCGAGGAGCACCCAATGAACTGGGAAGTCATCATCAAATGGCTGCCGAAACTGGCCCAAGGTGCAACGCTGACCCTGGAACTGGTGGCCATCGCCGTGATCGCCGGTTTGCTGCTGGCGATTCCGCTGGGCATCGCGCGTTCGTCGCGCCTGTGGTGGGTGCGGGCATTTCCCTACGGCTATATCTTCTTTTTCCGTGGCACACCGCTGCTGGTTCAGCTGTTCCTGGTCTACTACGGCCTGGCGCAGTTCGATGCGATCCGTAACAGCTCGATGTGGCCGTACCTGCGCGATCCGTTCTGGTGCGCCACAGCGACCATGACGTTGCACACCGCGGCCTACATCGCCGAGATCCTGCGCGGCGCGATCCAGGCGATTCCTCCGGGCGAGATCGAAGCGGCGCGCGCCCTGGGCATGTCCCGGGCCAAAGCGCTGGTCTACATCATCCTGCCCCGTGCCGCCCGCATCGGTCTGCCGGCCTACAGCAACGAAGTCATCCTGATGCTCAAGGCCAGCGCCCTGGCCAGCACCGTGACCCTGCTGGAACTGACCGGCATGGCCCGCACCATCATTGCCCGGACCTACCTGCCGGTGGAGATCTTCTTCGCGGCGGGCATGTTCTATCTGCTAATGGCTTACGTGCTGGTTCGCGGCTTCAAGCTGCTGGAGCGCTGGCTGCGCGTCGATGCCTGCCAGGGACGTTGATTCCTGCGTGCTGACGGGCGAGGCCTTACTCGCCCGTTTCACAGCGCTGGATGCTTTTCTGACAAAGCACCAGACGCTGTGGAAGCCTCGGCCGTTTACTCATCTGCAGCTTCCTTGGGAAGCGTCCTACCCCGAGTTGGCGACCTGGCTACGCGGGCGATCGCTGGAGGACGCGGAACACGCTCATAACAACCCAGCTCTTTTGGATGCGCCGGAGCCGTTTGCCTCATTAGCGGCCATGTCCCTTGAGTTGAGCGCGGTGGATGAGTTGCCAGCGCATACGCTTGAAACGGCCGGTCATCGACTGAATGTCGATGTGCCGGGGCGCAAGTGGCAACAGATCGAAGCCTTCGCCAGTCGCTTGCAGTTTGCTGATGCGCCGAGCCATTGGCTGGACTGGTGCTCGGGCAAAGGACACTTGGGACGACGTCTGCTGCAAACCGGGCAACAACTGACCTGCCTGGAATACGACCCGGCGCTGGTCGCCAGCGGTCAGGCACTCAGCCAGCGTCATCAATTGCACGCACTGCATGTCGAGCAAGATGTACTCGCTGCGGATACTGCCTTTTTCCTGAAGGCTGACCACACGCCGGTAGCGCTGCATGCCTGCGGTGATCTGCATGTGCGACTGATCCAGCTCGCCAGTGCGTCTGGCTGCAAACAACTGGCCATCGCGCCTTGCTGCTATAACCGGATCAGTCTGAGCGTGTATCAGTCGCTTTCCTCGTCGGCCAGGCGCTCCGACCTACAGCTGTCCCTCGATGATCTTTCGCTACCGATGAGCGAAACCGTCACCGCTGGCGCTCGCGTCCGACGTCAGCGTGACACCTCCATGGCCCGACGCCTGGCCTTCGACCTGCTGCAGCGGCAACTGCGCGGCATTGACGAATACCTGCCCACCCCTTCCCTCCCCAGTGCCTGGCTGGATAAATCCTTCGCTGATTACTGCCATCATTTGGCCGCGCTTAAAGAGTTATCCACAATCAGCCCGCAGGATTGGCCAGCACTTGAAGCCGCTGGTTGGCAGCGATTGGCCGAAGTGCGCAATCTCGAGCTACTGCGCGGACTTTTCCGACGCCCGCTGGAGCTGTGGCTGGTACTCGATCGAGCCCTTTTCCTATTCGAGCAAGGGTTTGCGGTTCGCCTCGGCACCTTCTGCGAAACCCCACTGACACCGCGTAATTTCCTGATCCTGGCTGAGCGCCCTTAAAGCACCTCAGCCTGTGGATAACTCTGGGGATGAAATTATCGTGGATCCAATATATACGGCTGTTTCGGGACTGAAACACAACTGTTCAATTTTCGTACACCTGTAAAAAAATCGGAAAAACAGGCATTTGCGATCAAATGAGAACGGCTCCACAAATTTGCCTCTAAGCAGGTGCGGTAGAGATCCCGTTGTGCATAAGCGTTCAGCGAAAACAACATAAACGACCTGCGAAACCTCGACTATCTTTGCCAAACGCCAGAATTGCCTGGCGTTCAAACAGCAAGGAGCTGGGAAAACATGAGCACATTGAACAGTGCACAGGAAGCCGTCGATACCGTCGCCAACCAGGCCATTGATGCTGCGCTGCAGCAAACATTCGCGGTGGGTGGCGCCATCATCAACAACGCAACGGGCGAGGTCATCGCTGCGCTGCACAACAATGTGCTGATGCCTTTCCCCGGCAGTGGCACCACGTACTTTCTACCGCATGATCCGACCGCCCACGGCGAGCGGCAATTGGTGGACTGGTACTACGAAAACGTCGCGCCATTGAACTTGCCACCGCCCAATCAGTTGACCGTCGTCACCACCCTGGACCCCTGCGCCATGTGCGCCGGTTCGCTGCTGACGGCAGGATTTAACGTCGCCGTCAGTGCGATCGATGACTATGCAGGCATCAACTACAACAGTCAGTTCACCTTTCCGTCGCTGCCACCGCAGATCCGCCAACAGGCGCAGAACACCTGGGGTTATTACGCGATTGCTGCGCCGGTCAGCCGGGCCTATCAGGGGTCGACCAGCCCGGTGTTCGGCGGCCAGACCATCGACTCGGCGGCTTACTTCCTCACCAGCTCGATCTTCTCCGCCAGCGTCAACACCGTGCGCGAGGCCAGCAACAACAGCGGTCTGCCGCCGGATCAACTGCAAAACCCTGCAAACCTCCCGGCCAACAGCAAAGTCCGCCAGGCACTGACTGCGCTCAGCCCGTTTGCGCTGACCGTGCAATCGGCCAACCCACGCGACCCCGGCGCAGAACTCGCCCCACCACTGTTACAAACCGCACAGCACAGCCCGGTGTTCAACTCGGTGGCCCTCATCGATCCGTTCGGCAACCTGCTGGTGTGCCTGGGAGGCGTCGAGAACCAGTCGCCGATTCGTACAGCGTTCATGGAAACCACCCGCAACTACGCGGTCATGCGCTGGACCCTGATGAACGACCCCGACCCGGCGGTCCGCGCCCAAGCCGAGCAATACCTGACACATCCGAAGTACGGCACCTTCGTCTTCCTCTACGCCCCCGACCCCACCACCCCGCAGGCCGTGATGACTTTCGGCGCGTACGGTTCGACCATGGAAGGCCCCGTGCCCCAGAGCTATCCGTCCAACCTTCAATACGTGCTGCTGCCGGGCAACACCACCGCCCAAGCGTTGTCGACACTGGCCCAAAACCTGCCGCCGTTCTACACGCAAAGCGTGCAAGTGGCGCCCGCGCAGGTGTTGAGTCAGGACCTGATCAACGCAGTTAAAAACGGCGTGTAATGCTTTAAAGCAATCGCTCAGGCCAGCCCCGCAGAAGCGTCCGCGGGGCCGGCCTGACGCTTGCGCAAAAATAGTCTGAATTCAGGGGTTTACAGAACCAACCCAATCGCTATAATCGTCGCCCAACACGCCGGTATAGCTCAGTTGGTAGAGCAACTGACTTGTAATCAGTAGGTCCCGGGTTCGACTCCTGGTGCCGGCACCACATTAGGCTCCATTGCATTCCACCGAATGCTCTGGAAGCCCCGAAAACCCGCCATTTGGCGGGTTTTTTCGTTCCAGGACCCTCCGTCGGGATCCAACAAAATCCCCCTTCCCGGAGGGTATGTTAGGGGTACTGCGATTTCCCGGTCAGGAGCGCGTACCCCTATGCCACGTCTAGCGATCCCCCTCAGCGACCTGCAATGCCGCACGGCAAAAACCCGCGAACGCGCCTACAAACTGTTCGACGGTGGCGGCATGTACCTTTTCGTCAAACCCAATGGCGTGAAGACCTGGCGCTTGAAGTACACCAAGCCCAGCGGCAAGGAAGGTACGCTCATCATCGGCAATTACCCCATCGTTACCCTTTCCGTCGCACGACGTAAGCGAGACGAAGCCAAGGCGTTGCTGCTCGACAACCTCGACCCAATGGAAGAAAAGAAGAAGGCCAAGATCGTAGCCCAGCGAGCGGCACTGCTTTTCGAGACCGTTGCTCTGGAGTGGCACGCCGACATGTCCCGTCGCTGGACCGAAGGACACGCTAAAACCGTGATGAGCCGACTGCGTACCCACGTCTTCCCGCTGATCGGCCAACGACCCATCGCTGAACTCGATACCCATGACCTGCTAGAGATCACCCAGCGCATCAAGGAACGCGGCACCATGGATGTGGCGTTAAGGGTACAGAACTACTTATCCACCATCATGCGCGGGGCCAAAAGGGCTCGGCAGATCACCATGAATCCCGCACTGGATCTGGCAGGCTCGATTCACGCGCCGCGCACAATCCATCGCCCGGCCCTCTCCCTCAACCGACTACCCGAACTGCTAAACCGTATCGACAACTACAACGGCCGTGAACTGACCCGCCTCGCCGTCCTGCTGACGTTGCATGTATTCGTCCGCTCCAGCGAACTGCGCTTCGCTCGATGGAGTGAGTTCGACCTCCAACGCGCCATGTGGGAAATCCCCGATACACGCGCACCGATTGAAGGGGTACGCAACTCCACGCGCGGGACCAAGATGAACGGCGACATTCAAATGGTGCCGCTATCGCCGCAGGTTATCGAAATACTGGAGCGCCTGCGCAGCCTCAGCCGCTTTTCAGAGTTGGTGCTACCGGGCGACCACAAGTACTGGAAGCCCATGTCCGAGAACACGGTGAACACCATGCTCCGCAACGTCGGCTATGACACCAGCAAGGAAGTGTGCGGCCACGGCTTCAGGACCATGGCCTGTAGCGCCCTACTAGAGTCCGGGTTATGGACCGACGCAGCCATCGAACGGCAAATGAGCCACAAGGAACGCAACCGCGTGCGTGCCGCGTATATCCACAAGGCCGAATTCCTCGAACAGCGCCGGCTGATCATGGCGTGGTGGAGCAACTACATTGATGCCAACCGCAGCGGGCATGTAACGCCTCACGAATTCGCTCACCCGGTCGGCGACAACATTACCGCCCTACAAAATAAACGCGGCGCATCCAAACGTGGGTAAGCAATGAGATCACCGCAGTCCGCCCTTCCACGCGGGTCCATCCAAGCGGGGCTGCAAAGCAGCCCTGCTTGGATGGACCTCACTTAAAAAATCTAAAGCCCACGCAAACTGTCTGTGGAAAACCACGGATTTCCACCGGTGGATAATTTCATCCACAGCCGCAGAATTCCCGAAAATCCGAGCCTTGACCCAAATTATCCACAGGCGTAGAAAAGATCGGGCACGCGCTGTCGTTGACAGCAACCCAGGTAGCCAGAACCTTTAAGGCTACGCCACACCGTGGTGGTTCACCCAAAGTGCGATTAGCGTCCGGCGGCTCGCACGGTCACTCACCGAGTGATGGATGCCAACTTCAGATCATTGCCATTGCGGCAAATACACACCCTACCCAGCTGCCCTGCAGCAACCTATCCGCTTGGCCATTTCACTGCGCCAACCTGCGCCCGTCTCTTTCTCCCGGAAAGAGACGGGCGCTCCTACCGCTGCTGCAGCCCAACTCGTACAAGGCATTGCGGCATTTCCCCTCGTGACAATCGGCGTGACAAACACCGACGTCACCAACAACAGCGATGCAGATGATGGTGCCGCAGCCCACGGAATGGACCGCACCTGACTGACAGTCAGGTATGCCCCGGTCATCGCCTCACTGCCTTCCCCCGACTCAGGATCTCGCGGCATTGGTCTCGTCAGCCAGTGCAGCCTCCACCCGCCCACTTCTTCGGAAGTGTTCAGGAGGTCAGATCATGAGATGCCCAAGCTCTCGGACGTAAGGAGCCGCCAGTCCCGCGTTAGTGGACAACCCTCACAGGTCGCAGGGGCCTTGATCCCTGATAACACTAAACATTCTTGGCGGGATGACGTGGGGAAAGTTTCAAAGGTTTGGCTTCGGGAGGAGTTTGATCATGGCACTGGTGGGCAGGCGAGATGGACGCAATTTTGGCTACGGTCGGCAACTGAGCTATGCCGGGCCGCAGGCATTGCGGGACCTGTTTGGCGGCGGGCATTACGGCACGGTCAAAGCGCACAGTGATCGATGGCAGGCATTTGTAAGGTGGTGTCGCTCGGAAAATGGGCCGGGGCTTAACGATGCGCGGCAGATTAATCGGCAGACGCTACTGAACTATGCCGGACATCTGCGTCATCAGGTTGTACAAGGCGCTATTGGCATCGCCACCGCGCAAAACCGATTGTCCAGCGTGAACCGAACCATGGCGGCGCTTCGCGGTGATCAGTATGTGAAAGTGCCGAGCCCGAGCAAGGCGCTGGGAATGCGGCGCACCAGTGTTCGTCGCTCGCTGCCACAAGGCCAAGACCCCGAACACGTGAAGCGTATCGTAGAGGTACTTTGCGAACACCAGCAGGCGCGCGCCGCGGCCATCGCTCAGTTAGCGCGAGCCATCGGCATGCGCTTGCGCGAGGCGATTTTGGCCGACCTTCCGCGCCTGAAGTGCGAGTCTGAACAATACGGGAAGATCAACATCCAGGACGGCACCAAAGGTGGCCGTTCAGGCGCGTCAGCACCTCGTTGGATTACGGTAGATGATCATATTCGTGACGCACTGAGGTTTGCCGAAAAGGTCTCGCCCGACGATAGCCGCAACCTACTTGCACCGAACGAACGCTACCTCGATTTCTTGCAGGGAATCGTCCGCCCCGCACGGGACATCCTCCATAAGCACAACCTCAAAGGCTTCCACGAATTGCGGGCAGCCTATGCGTGCGAACGCTATGAGCAAATCACCCACCATCCCGCCCCCATCAACGGTGGCCGTAGCTACCAACTCGACCGACGCCTCGATCAAGAGGCCCGAGCGCAAATCAGCTATGAACTCGGACACGGCCGTATGGACGTGGTATCGGCTTACATTGGGGGTCAAGCATGAGCAAGCCATTCGATATGGAGCTGTTCCTGGGGGGCGTTTTGACCGGGTCGCACTCCACGCGCCAGCGTCACCTCCGCCAAGCGAAGGCCATTCAAGCAGCGATCTCTGATCGCTGGCACAAAGATAATCCATGGGCATGGCAGCAAAAGCATCTCGCATGGTTTCTAAACCACCACGTGAACCCGCACGCTGAATCGACGCGCTATTACTATCTGCTGACCATGCATTTGCTCACTCTTCGCTTAGGGAAATCCTGGCAGTTCAAACGTTAGGCGAATGACAGCAATCGGCCGACTTTTTTGAAAAAGTCCGAGTGGGAAAACTCAATCCGCGCCGAGTTTGAGAAACTTCCATTTTGCACGTTGCTACGCAATCTGATCCGGTTAGCCGCCTGCTCCACGTCCGGATTTCAATCTCAGAGGGACATTTTTTGGCCGCCAGAACCATAGGCGACTTTTTCAAAAGAATCGGCCAAAAGCGGTTTTTTACTTCTACCCCAAGCAGCTGGGATACGACTACCTATCCCGATTGTGTTTCTTCTGTGCTTCGCGCTACCCTCGGTATCTGTCGAATCCGACGCTCAAAGGGATTGCAGTCATGGCGTATAACAAATTGCTATTAACGACTCTCTCGCAAGTACCGCAATTCCAATAAGTGTTAGCCTTTTTCATTAAGTGTCACTCATCACTCCAGCACAGAGAGTGTGCACAACATTCGACGCTGATTTAGAGTTAAAATTTTATAAGGATTTAGAAATGTACAACTTATTGGTAACTTCAATGGAAGGCGCTTGGGAGAACGGCTTCTATGAATACGATCGGAGCCGATTTTTAGAATACACAAATGAGAAGATCGCATCCTCCTTTAACAGCTTGCCCCCCGAGCACTTAGCAACAATAACTAAATATCCATGTCTTTTTGCATATGAAGGTCATGAACTAGATGTTCGAATAGGTCAAATAACCTCCATAAAAGAGAGAGGAAGAAAACTATTAATTGAGTTTGCTCTCGATGCTAATATACCACCCATACCATTTTCATCCATAAAACCAATTGCCACCCTATTAGACATCCGTGACTGGGAGATGAATAGAACACACTGGGCAATAAAAGATGAAAATCTACTAGAGCGATTGTCTGCAGCCTCCCTAATAAACCTTACAAATCAAGAGATCACGATTGAGCAAGAGAATCTACCATTAAACCACGAGAATGAGCTCCAAATTTCAACACTGCAAGAGTTCGTGGGAAAAATATTATCTGTTGAAAAAGAGAACGATTTAGAGGTTTTTTATCGTGGCCACTCAGATAAAACTCGATACAAATTAGAGCCTTCACTTTTCCGCAAAGACAAAGATGGAAACTATTTATACTTGGATAACGAGCACCTGCTATATAGAGAGTTAATAGTTTCAAATTCCGCTGACTTCTCCTCTGACAACTATACACTCGATCGCTTGGTCAGGATGCAGCACTACTCCCTGCCCACTAGACTTTTGGATATTACGTCCAATCCTTTAATAGCCTTATATTTTGCATGTAAAGCCAACTCTGACACAGAAGGTGAAATAATTACATTTTCATTGCAAAGAGAATCTATTAAATATTTTGACTCTGATGTCGCTAGTTGCATTGCTAATTTAGCCAGGCTACCGAAGAACGAAAAACAACGGATAGATTTCTTTGATGAGCCTAGTGAAATTAAAGTTACAGAGGAGAAAAAGACAAAGGCTCAAAGGGATGAAGAAATAGCAGCATTCAACCAGCAAGAGCCAGTGCGAAGATTGACCCATTTTATCCGAGAGGAAAAATCTTTTTTCGAACCAAAGATTATAAAAAGTGATCTCAGACGAGTAGTTTGCGTAAAAAGTAAAAAGAGTAACGATAGAATTTCGTCTCAATCAGGAGCTTTTTTATTATTTGGGTTAGATGCTGTTCTTGATGAGCTCGGAACGACAGATATTAAGGTTGAGAGAATATCGATCACTAACAAGAGTAAAATACTAAAAGAATTGGATTTGTTAAACATCAATGAAAGCACGGTTTTTCCCTATATCGAAAACTCTGCAAAATATGTTGCCAACAAGTATGTATTTAACAAGCCAATTCAATCTGTAGCTAATCATGAGGTTGATTAGCAATTAAGACGTCATTGACAAAATGCGAAAATTATCACTCTTCGTAAAGCTCATACTAGCCGCGACTAACTCTGCACTGGGTGGTCGCAGCGCCTACGAGATAAGAGATAATTCATAATGGTTAGTTTATCAGCGTGCGACAATGGTTACTTCGCTGATGCTTTCAGGATAAACCGTACTTTTCTTAATACCTTTAATTTCAATAGTAGTGTTATAGACCCGACCGTTTTGCGTATCGACCCGCTCGTGGAACCCATACTGATGAAGAGTATTTGAACACGCAACAAGGTAACGACCCTGACTTTCGTCCCGCCCTACGATGACTACCCAATGGTCGCCCATTCCGCCTAATTCAAATACAGAGGTTTCTTTCACACAAAGAACCACTACCGAGTGAGAAAAATCCACTGTGTTTAATGATTTGATGTCTATAGAAGCTACCATAGCATCGACACGTGTGTCCTCGGTTATGACATCTAGGCATGTCTTAAGAAATGAACGTTTCAGCTTTTCGTCAGTAACGTTTTTTGAAACACCAAAATCGCTACCCTTACCAGACGCAAAATTCTGTAGCGATGGCGTAACGCTGATAACTTTCGCCCACTGCTTGCTATGGCCCCAAACGAAGTCATTAGCTTTAACATCTGGTTTTCTAAGTGACTTATACGCATTGAAAATTGAATAAATTAAACAAAAACCATCAAAATGGCCCTGAGTGATTATTTTTTGAATCATCTTACAGCTCTCCGTGCTAGCTTGTGATTGGATCGATTCCGGCGTTCCAGAAATAACTAGAATCCAAGACGCCTATGCGACCATTTCCTTCGGTGCATCTGAAGTTCTTTCACCCAACACAATGTCGTCTGCAGAGTCGTGCTGACCGTCAGTAAGGCGCTCTAACTCCAACTGAAGGTTTTTATTTAAAAAATCATGTTTTAACTCAAACTCAATAAATATCTCACTCCATCTAATCGCGTAAACTTTGTACTCCCCTAAAAATATGAGCCCAGGTTCCCCGTGACTTTTGTGGCTCTTAATTTGACTTTCAATATAACCTGTTGAGTCAAAATCGTTACCTATCAAGTAAAACTTCCAATCCATATTTGAGCCATTAAACTGCGGCACGGATTTTATTACTTGGTAATAATCATAAACCTGATCGAATTCTTTTTTTCCAATCCTTACATTAGTAGGATGTTTAAGCTCAATTACAATATTTTCGACTATTCTTTGTTTTTTTCCTTGCCTAACAAGAAACAAATCCATTTCCCTATTCTTGCTTTCATGATCAACTACTTCCTTTTGATCTAAGCCATGGAGCAAATAGGTGTGCCTGCGGAGGGCCTCTTCAAATTTTGGCTCGGCGGCAGTAAGAAGTCGATATTCCTCACCTATAAGCCAATAGTTTTTCTCCATCATTTTTTGAAGATGAGGAACTTCTCCTGCGTACATACCAGGATCAAAAACAAGTCTCTTAAATTCCGCTACGGACTTATAACGATCACTTATCAACTCGATAGTATTTACTATCGATGACATCTTCGTTGTCTGTAACTGCCTTGCAAACCGTTCTCGCTCCCCTGAAGATAAATCTACGACGCCATCAAGTATCCTAAACAAGTCTTCCACTTCACCGCTATCGACGATCAGAGAAATAAATCTTATAAATGTTATTTTTTGAGTAGAATTTAAATTTGCGAATATTTTCGGTTCGACCTGATAGAGCTGAGTAATTGTCTCTTTCAGATCCTCATGGCGAACTAATTCCCAGCGATTTTTTGAGTTGAATTCAGGAAAATACCCTTTCGCCTCAAATTCTTCGACTAATTTTTTTGCATGATCAACTACGAATGGTTTTCGCTTATCCCTCAAGAATGAATTGATAGTTTTTATCAACTCTCTAAACTCATCAGATTGATCAGTATGGGCCGACAACATATCTAACTGACCTCCGCTTCGGCCAACCAAAAACCCTTTAAAATAATCACTGACTATAAAGACACTATGATAAAACTCATCACCTTTATTATTCAGCGTTGTAGGCCGAGAATACTTAAATTCACCTGAAACATCCGAGCAATAAAACCTAGAAAAATGACGATTTAGTCTTTGCGACCACCTAACAAAGCTCACATCGAAAGACCAGTTTCCTATATTAACAGAAAACAGTTCAACGTCTTTAAGCAATGAATCATATGGAAGATCAGCCCCATTTATACGAATCGCAAAGCCCTGATTTTTTCTCAATTCAAGAAACCAAGAAAATTCTTTTCTCAAATAGCTAATTAGCTCGACTTGAATATAAGACTCAGACAACCCTATAATATTTTTAAAGCTAACACACGTACCTGTCGACTCATTTACAATTTTCTCCTCTGGGGAGTAAACATAGTTATCAATGTTGTCGTCGCATACGCTTATCTCATATGCACACACATCATCGCCTTTGATGTATCGAGTACGCCACACTGCTGCCTGGGCAAAATGAAAGAAAGTCAAACGTCCTAGTCCGTTTTTACCATGTACGAGCGAATGCTGTACCTCTAGGTCTCTCTTCTCTGAAGAGAGAATTGGCTTAAACTTATTTTCGACTTGAAGATATGGAATCCCTAAACCATTATCATGCACAGATAGATGCTTAATGCCGCCGAGCTCATCAACTTCATATCTAATATCAATTGCGCTCGCACCAGCGTCAAAACCATTCCATATGTATTCTGATATAGCTTTGTAGGGTTTAACAGCCTTCAGCCTGTTCTTAATCCCTTTAGCTTTCACTTCCACTTTGGCCATTTTATTCGCCTTACGATTGCATTATTTTCGACAACACAGATACGGTCCAAGACAGCTTTGCAGCCGCCTTTGATGAGCAAAAATTCACCACCACGCTATCCGCCTCATGGATTACATAGAACATGAGGCTGTACGCCATATTCTTTGCACGCACCAATGAAAGTATTAATCAGCCAAATTAACTGAATGTAGTGCGGCCTGCACTTCCCTGTGCGCTGCAGCTCATCGAACTGCGTTTTCAGCACACTCTTTTTTAAGAAAGGGGTCGCCAATACTATTTTTCGCACTGAGTTTTGATTGGCAGTGATGGTGTTCAATGCGTTTTCAATATCTGCCCATTTTTTTCCATCTCTGATCCTGGTTATTTTGGTGCTTTCGTAAAAGCCTGCCCAATCACGATCATGTTTTTCTTTAAACTCCGCGACATCGGCAAAGGTACGACCTATATTTTTTAGACCCTGTGCGACAACCTCATGAAAACTACTCGCACCATAACTTTCACCTTTAACAAATTTAGAGTGTATGAATGATATTGCCGGAGGACTAGAGTCAGGCTCAAAAAAAATGTGATCAGCCCACTCATCGTTCATATCGTCACATACGGTGACCCCATCAGGTAAGCATACTAAATCTTCAACCTTTCTGAACAATGATAGATCAGGAAACTTATCAATATTAGGCGAGTGTTTCTTATCTTTATTCTTTTCCTTCTCGCTTCGCACTCCCGAAAAATCATATCCGTCATTGAATATCGACAAAATTGCCGGCAAATTGTTTAACAGTTTTTTGTCTTCGAAGCATTCCCTTCCAAAATAAGCGTATTGCGGAGTATTGAACATGATCGAAAATGGCTTGTAGGAGTTAATGTACTTTGTTAATGAAATTTTCGGTTCATTTTCAATATACAATACGATGCTATCTGTTATTTTTGACTTGAAAGAGGCGACCCGCTTTTGCAAGGTGATAGTACCAGAGACTTCTTGACCTTTAAAAAACATCGATCCTCCGGCCAAAATCTTAGCCGGAGTTTTGAAACAGTCGAACAGACGGTTCATCTGAAGCGGAGTCATCGCCTCCTCAACACCACCACGTAATATCTTTATTTCCGATGCAGAGGCACCGGACCTTATCAGTTCGTCTAACTCGTCAAGATTAATAAACAACGCTATAGGAACGAAACCTTTCTGGATGATTTCCTCAAGAGTTATAGGTGATGCGAAGCTATTTATGAACTCGCTCTTATTCGCCAAGTTTCTAATTTCCGTAATTGTTGCTATCGCCCACTTTATGATTTCATTTATATCTGATCGCTTATCTCGCAGGGTCACTCGGGATGCGTTAGGAGTCAAAGTAATTGTATCGCCTTGAACCTTAATCCTAAAACTTTGCGGAATCGCACGGCTTGAGGCATTTGAAGACAGTATCCCATTCAACCTTCGGGCTTCGTATGCTCTGCTTCTTATGACAGCATCAGAAATTGCCATATTGCTCATTGTAACTTTTTCATACTCTGGATCATTTCGGCCTTGAAAATTTGTAAATTTCTCATACTCGAATTCATCTAAGAAATCTGAAAATTTCTTCTCTAGCGAAGAAATATGCTTCTTTATTATCGCCACAGCCGAATCGTACTCAACAATTAATGCAAATGCGTACTTTTCCTCACGAATAGCTGTCCGATCAAGAAATGAGGGTTCACTAATAATTTTATAAGCGATCGCCGAGCATAAAACGAGCTCATCATTGACAACTACTTCTTCCTTGATAGTTCTTATTAAGAATCCGCCAATTTTCTCCGCGGCCACCCCTGCAAAAACTTCAGAAATTTTCTTTTTAGTTATTCTTTTCTTAACTTTATAAAACTGTGCGCTTTTTCCAAGATAAACATTCGTCAAATCCATCTGCGTACTTCCTTGCAGGCTGCGGTAGAGGCATGATATCAAATGGCCTTGTATCAGCCTAGAACTCGCGAATAAAATCAGAGGACGCAAAGCTATTCTGAAAGCCGCCCAGTACAACGCTTAACAAGCGTTACTTGACGTTAATGAGTATTGATCCGCCCGTGACTAACCATCCCAATTCGATTCCACTGAAAGCCATAACTAGCTGATTTATTTATAGTTACTGGTTGGGGTACGTAAAATTTTCCACCGAACTCCAGACCCGCAGAAAACCTAGCCCCGCCGACCATTACCGTTCGTCTGGTGCCGCACCATACAAAACAAAGCCCTCGTAGAAATACGAGGGCTTTGTTGTTTCCGGGGTTGGAGAATCTGCTTCTACCCGACCTTGATAGCCCCCCATTGCTCCCAGATGCCGCTCCTGCCTAGGGCCCTTTGCCGAGCAAGGGGGCGGTTTCCACTTCCAGCATCAGCAACACCATTTCCGTCAACTCGGCGTCGGACTTCTGCCCCGCATAGAGGTCATGGAGTGCTTTGGCGAAGGGAATGCGCAGGTCTTGGCTTTCTTCGCGGGCGGTATCGCTGCATTGCATTAGTTCGCCGATGGCTCGCAGCACAGCCGCTTGCCACCGAGCGGTGGTCCTAGGACCATCGCTGGTGATTGCAATCAACTTATCCTTCGTCAGTTGGCGAAGGACTGGTTCCCGCAACGGCTTAAGCGGCTTTGGGTTGCGAGTGATCTTTGACATATCGGACGATACTCAGCGTCTCCTGCCGGAACTGCTCGTAGTCGATCTGCTGGGCGTTAATAAAGGTGCTGCCCATCATGGTCAGCGCGCCCATAAAGCTGGCTTCGGAAATTTCCTCGTCGCTCGCGCCAAACAAGCGCGCGGCTTCGGTATGGAACAGGGCGCAATACTTACAACGAGTCGCCCCAGACACCGCCAGACCTATCAACTCCTTGTACTTATTAGGAATCTTGGTGTCCGCCAGCCAGAAATCCCGGGCTACGCCCCAGAATCCGATCGCTCCGCCTTCCGGCATCTGCTTAATCCACTCCGGTACCTGACCCAGGGCCTGTTCAATTTCCCGATAGGTATCATGAATAGCCATTTGACACCTCCTTACCTCTATAGAGACATCTGCTATGCAGATACAACTAGTTTAGTTCGCTGGCGGCCATGCCCGGAGTAAAAAGGGGACGGATCTATTATTCCGTCTGGTGTCGGCACCATACAAAACAAAGCCCTCGTAGAAATACGAGGGCTTTGTTGTTTCCGGGGTTTGGAAAAGCAGGTCTTAGTGACCCGCGCTCTGACCACCATCGACGTGCAGGATTTCGCCGGTGACAAAGTTGGCGTTGTCCAGATACACAACCGCCTGAGCGATATCGCTGATTTCGCCCATGTGGCCGACCGGGTGCAGATTACCCAGCGCTTCATGGGTTTCTTCGCCGTGCATCGGCGTCTTGATGATGCCTGGGGAAACGGCGTTCACCCGAATCCCGCGCTTGGCGTATTCAATCGCCAGGGACTTGGTCGCAGCGTTCAAACCACCTTTGGTCAGCGAAGCCAGTACCGACGGCACACCGTCAATCGCGTGGTCTGTCAGGCTGGTGGTGATGTTGACGACGTGGCCTTTGCCTTGTTTTTCCATCTCGTTGATCGCGAGTTGGGTGATGTAGAAGAAGCCGTTCAGGTTCACCGACAGCACGTTGGCGTAGTCTTCCTGGGTGTAAGCGGTGAATGGTTTGGCAATGAAGATCCCGGCGTTGTTGACCAGGGTGTCGATGCGACCAAAACGTTCGATGGCTTCACGGATGACTTGCTGGGCGACTTCCGGGTTGCCGATGTCGCCCGCCACGGTGAGGATGTCCGGGTCGGTGGACGGTTTGATCGAACGCGAAGTGGCGACAACTTTGTAATCCAGATCACGGAAGGCCTTGACCATGCCTGCGCCGAGACCTTGGGAAGCGCCAGTAATAACGATGACTTTTTTCGAATTGCTCATGATGAACCTCAACTAATAAATGATGGTTTGAAAAAGTAAGTAATCAGGCTTCGGCGGGGGCCTTCGCCATTTGTCTCAACATCTGTTCGTAGTACTCGACCGACTGCGAACCGGACACCAAGTGGCGACCGTTCAGCACCATGGCCGGAACCGAATTGATGCCGCGCTGGCGGTAAAACTCTTCAAGCTCACGCACTTCTTTGGCAAACGCTCCGGACGCCAACACTTCTTGAGCAGCCTCCGCATCCAGTCCCGCTTCAGCAGCCAGACTCACCAGCGTCTCGCGATCGCTCGGGTTCCGGCCGTCGGTGAAGTAAGCGCGCAGCAGGATTTTCTTCAGTGCGACCTGCCGCCCTTCCTGCAACGCCCACATCAGCAACCGGTGAGCATCAAACGTGTTGTAGAAGTGGCTGCGCTTCTCCAGATCAAACTTGAAGCCGATGGCCGCGCCACGTTCGATCTGCATCGCTTTGCCGGCGGCGACGTCTTCAGCGGTTCGTCCATACTTGCGCATCAAATGCTCGACCGCTCTTTCGCCGACTGCCGGCATGTCCGGGTTCAACTCGAAGGGCTTGTAGGTCAGCTCCACCGAGACCTCACCGGCCACGTTCTCGATCGCCTGCTCCAGCGCCGTCGCGCCCAAGGCGCACCACGGGCACACCACGTCGGAGATGAAATCGATGGAGACGGACGCGGTCACGACTTGTCCTCCGCCTCTGCCAGTTGCCTGCGGTACTGGGTGGTGGTGATCCCGGCGTAGCCCCAGTTATCGGTGTCGACTTCTTCGATAACGATGTGGGTCAGGTGCGGATCCTTCTTCAGGACGCGTTCCAGGGTTTCAGTGATTTCGGCGATCACCTGAGCTTTCTGCTCAGAGGTAACGCCATCGCGGGTGATGCGTACGCTTACGAAAGGCATGAGGAATCTCCAAGTGACCTTCCCTTCGGAATGAATGGGTCGGCGTTGGAGTTCAATGTAGGGAGTTAGCTGGAGGGGATAAAGGTGGGGGCGGGAACATCATTAGTTACGTGGTGTAATGAGCCAGACGTGAAATTTCTGTACCTGACAACTATCGCTTTGGTTCGAACGTGTCGCTATTTTTCAATTTCTGCGACACGTCTTGATGTTATGTCGCTGCCAACGACATGTCGGAAAAACTTCCTTTTCGCTCTGGAAATGGCGATTGGAGCACCCTCAGGCCAGTTCTCAACCTTTATGCTAAATTATGGCTGGCCAATAATTATGGCGTATCCATAAAAAGAGGTAATTGCATGAGCAGCATTTTTCAGCGCCCTGAACTGGCTGAAGAGATGGCGAACCAGCTTCTCAATCCGGGTGTTCTCGATGAAGGTTTACGCTCAGGTCTGTTTTTATCGGGCCTGCGCAGGACCGGTAAAACGACATTCCTGAGGAGCGACCTCATCCCTGCGCTAGAAGAAGCGGGAGCTCTGGTTATTTACGTCGACCTATGGAGTGACACGCTGGCCAATCCGGCAGCACTGGTGCATGACGCCATCCGTAAAACCCTGCAGCAGCTCCAAACACCTGGCTCCGGTTTGCTCGAGATGCTCAAGCGTGTCAGCGGTGTTGATGTAGGCGCAGCAGGATTCAAATTTGGTTTCAAACTCGACAGCATCGGGAACTCAGGCGGGCCAACGCTGGCGCAGGCGCTGACAGAGGTTGTTGATCAAGCGAAAACCGACTTGGTGCTGATCATCGACGAAGTGCAGCATGCCATTTCATCCGACGATGGTAATCAGCTGCTTCTGGCACTCAAAGCTGCTCGTGATGCGATCAATCCTCGACCAGATACACCGGGTTACTTTCTATTTATTGGAACGGGATCGCACAGGGCGCAAGTCAGCGAACTGACGGCGAAGAGGAACCAGGCGTTTTCTGGCGCGACATCGACAGCGTATCCGGTGCTGAAAGGGGATTACGTTGAATACTTGCTTAACCGGCTCGCTGCAACGGTGAAGAAAGAAAAACTACCTTCACTAGGAGTCGCCATCGAAGCATTCAATACCTTGGGGAATCGGCCTGAGGAAATGCTCAAAGCCTTGCGACAGCTCATGCAGCAAGAAGGTGATCCCGATCTTTTCCTGCCTGTTATTGCCAGCACTTTGCGTTCGGCGGCGGCCAGCATCGAACTAGAAAAAGTGGAGCTGTTAGGTAGTTTAGCTCAGGCCATATTCAACAAAATCGCGTCTACGGAAGGCGATGCTCGGGGTATTTTCTCCATCGATGCTGCGGCTGAGTACTCTAAAACTGTGGGCCGTGAGGTGCGTGTTGAAGAGATTCAACCGGTGGTAATTGCGTTGGTCGCCGAGAACATCATCATGCGGCGCGGGCATGGAATTTATGCAATTACGGACCAGTTTGTTCAGGAGATTTGGTTGGAAGAACGAGCGCTGATTGAAGCTAGCTAGCGATCTCTACGCTGCTGCCGTTGATGACCCCTCTCGGGCGATGAACAATCTGTAGGAATCAACCACTCCTCCCGTAATCCACTTTTTTACGTGTCGCTATTTTCCAGTTTCAGCGACACGTTCTTGTGATGTGTCGCTGAAGACGACACGTAAGTGTCGATGCAATCCTGTAATTGCAGCGGCCTGGTCTCAGAGACTCGAACCGCGCGGCTCGCATTCATTTCGCGTACAGACTCCAGTAAATCCTTCTGAAACTGGCTCAGTTCAACATCCATTCCTGATATCTCCTTTGCGTTTTTCAGATAATAAAAATTACGACTGCCATAATTATTGCCCAGCAATAAAACCCATTAAAACCTTCATCCCACGCCCCAAACTCCTTGCATCAGACGCCGCCATGGTTCGTGACACCGACCGACATGCCTGGGCGTCGCATTTTTTGCAGGATATGAGTAAGGCGATCATCGATGACGTAGCGAAGGTGCTCGATGCACCAGGTAACAATCGTAACCAGTGATGTGGTCACGTAGACCCGAGCCGCACGCGTAAAAAGCCCCGAATCAATCGTAAAGCTGTTCACTTAAGGGAGTCTTGAATCAGAGAAATCTGTGGCGAGGGAGCTTGTCGGAACGCCGCACCGTCCCACTTGAGTGCGTAGCACTCACAAAAATCGGCAATGATTGTCAGATTTTTGGGGCCGCTACGCAGCCCAGCGCGAGCAAGCTCGCTCGCCACAAAGATGCGCACGATCTAAGAGCGCGCTTGAGTGAACAGTGTTACGAATCAATCGGGGCTTTTTAGTTTCCGGCTCACACCTCGCTGACTTCAAACACAAACGAGATCTTCCGGCTGCTCGCACTCCACACATATCGAATGTGCTTGCCTTGCTTCGGAATGGACACGGCCGGTGGACGAAACGCAGCGACACATTCATGGCCAGGCAACCGAACGCTGTTGTAAAGCAGCCCCCACGACAAGGTTTCACGCAGTTGCCGGGCGAAGGCTTGTGACGGCCCGTAAGCGTCAGGATCCGGGTTGTGCAGGTCCGGATAGTTTTGGCGGATGTCGTGCATCGGTTTGACGACTTTGTTGACGTAGGTGCGCAGGGTCAACTCGATGTCGGGCTCGTTGGTCGCGGCGAGGAAGCGTTCCTGGTGATAGCTCGTTTCGGCGATGGCGGCGGCCTGGCTGCTGGCGGCGTAGTAAACGCCGTAGGTGCCGTCGGTGAAGCGGCTGGTTTTGCCGATGTGGGTGAAGGCGGCCATGACCGGTGATGAGCCGGGCCCGGAGATTCGGTCTTCGGGTAGCACGCGGGAGAGCACGCCGGCTTCTTGTACCAACCGGTCGTTGGTCAGGGCTTCCAGTGCGTAGGCGGTTTGCAGGTCCTCGGGGTCGAGCACGTCTTCAAACAGGGTGATCGGGGGGAACGCGCTGTTGATCATCCGGTAAGCACGGTTCCACTCGGGGAGCACGACTTCCGGGGCCATCAGCCGCGGACGCCATCGAGGTAGCGACGCACGTCAGCGATGTCCACCACCCGGCCGGCCAGCATATAGCTCAACGCGGATTGACCATTGAACGGGGCGGCGGTGTTCGGACTGCTGACCCATTTGTAGGCGCGGTCGCGGTTGTTGCTGAAGATGATGCTCAGGGCTTTGTGGATGCCCATCAGGTAGGAAATGCGCTCCAGAGTGTCGTGGGGGAGACGCACATTGGGCGGCAGGTGTTTGTATTTATAAAAAGTGGTGTTGCCGACTTTGCCCAACAGCGTGCGCTGTTCTTCGGCGGTGCAGCCCCAGCGCTCCATCAGGTTGAAGAAGAACTTGAGCGCCACACGGCCGGCTTCCGGTGTGTCGAGCTCTTGGGGAGCGGTGCGGACGGGGGATGAAGTGGCCATTGGAAGGACTCCTTCGGGCAAAGGGATATGCCTTCAGAGTAGTACAGATCTGAACATGCTTTTAGTTTTTGTTCGCTTACGGATTTTCTAAGACTTTTCCGGTTTCACCATCAGCGTCCCTCAGCATGTCGTCTATCGAGTCGAACCGCTGGCGAATATCTCGTGCATCCATCATGGCGCGGGCCGTCTTCTCCGAGGGGACGCGTACCTCAAGCGGGAGGCCCTGAGTCTCTACAACCTGACGAAGAAAAAGACGCATGGCATCACTAATGCTCAGGCCGCAAGCATTCAAGACCTCAGTAGCCTGCGTCTTCAAATCCTCATCAATGCGGCAACGCACTGTAGTTTTCAGCAATATGCCCATGGTAGTAACCAAAATCAGCTGGATGTCCCGCCCAGTATTTCAACCGTTTAAGCACGCGATGAATATCAGCCTGCTCCCTTTCCTACTCGAGAACCGTCCCGGTTCAATGCAGGAAATAGCTGAGAGCGTTGAGCTCTAAATCGAGCCCACAAAAAAGCCCCGAACCAGTCGGGGCTTTTCTTTCTCAGCCTTGCATCAGGCCTCGATGGTGCAACCGATCATCAGAAAATGTTGATCGGGTAATCCACAAACACGCGCACTTCGTTACCGCTGGAGTTGTACTCACTCGATTTCTGCGACACACGCAGGATCGAGCTGCGCAGTTTCACGCTCAGGTCTTTGGCCGGGCCGCTTTGCACGACGTACTTGAACTGGTTGAAGATTTCGCGCTCGGTACCGCCTTCGCTAGTGGAGGTGGTGATGTTGTCGCCGCGTACGTAGGCGAAGTTGTAGCTCAGGCCTGGAATACCGAAAGTGCTGAAGTCGAGGCCGTAGCCCAGCTGCCAGCTGCGTTCGTCTTCGGCGTTGAAGTCGGACCAGTAGGAGTTCGCCAGGTAGATGGTGTTGCCGCCGTCGCCGATGCGACCTTGGTCCTTCTGGTAGCCGCCGTAGGCATAGCCCAGGTTGCTGTCGCCGGTGCTGCGCTGGTGGGCGAGCGTGAAGGAGTGCGCGCCGGTGGCGAATGTGGCGGCCAGGCTCCAGATTTTGTTGTCGTCGCCGGTGGCACCGCTGTCGCGGACGTAGGAATCTTCCAGCTTGGTGCGGTAGCCGTTGAAGTCCAGGGTCAGGGACTGATCCTTGTCGATCGGGAACACGTAGTTGGCGTTCACGTATTGCTTCTTCAACACGTCTTCGACGTCGGAGGCGTACAGCGCAGCCTTGAACTGTTCGGTGAACTGGTAACTACCGCCCAACACGTTGATCGACTTCAGGCCGCCACTGTCATGGCCTTCAGCGCTTTTGCGCGATTCGGCGGTGAAGCGACCGGCATTCAGCTCCAGGCCTTTGATCTCCTTGGAGGTGATCAGGGTGCCGGTGTAGCTTTCCGGCAGCAGACGCCCGTTGTCGTAGCTCAACACCGGCAGGACTGGCATCTGGTCGCCGTAAGTCAGGACGGTGCTGGATACGCGGAATTTTACCGCGCCACCGGCTTTGGCCAGATCGCCGGCCGGGTTACCGCTGTCGCCTACCTTGAAGAAGTCGATGCCTTGGCCGCCGCTATGGCTACCACGGTCCAGACGCAAGCCGTACAGGCCAAAGGCATCAACGCCTACGCCGACGGTACCTTGGGTGAAGCCCGAGGTGTAAGTGCCGATAGCTGCCTGACCCCATTCACGCTGGTCATCGTTGCCGTCTTTTTTGTCGCGATTGATGTAGGCATTGCGCAGCAGCACTTTGAGGCTGCTGTCTTCAACAAAACCCTTGGATTCGGCCTGGTCGTTAGCCATGACCTGTGTAGCACTCAACATCCCCAGAGCGATCAGGCTGATTCGCTTGTTCAACATGTTGTTCTTTTCCTTATGATCGGTTGATACGCGCTGTGTCGAACGGCTGAAACGGCGCTATCGCACTCTTTTTTCACCCCAAACAAAAAGGCCCGCGCACGAAAAAATCGTGGCGGGCCTTTTTGTTATTTTATGAGTCATGGCGGTTAGCCACAGGCGTGGGGCGAATCCTAGCCGCGCCCTTAACCATGTGTCAATTTCATGGATCGTCTGTAAATAGGCGAAAAACGTCTAAGAAATCACTTGTCGACATCAATGGGCGCAGCCGTTCAGGCCACAGGTTTGAAGCTCCGATGACGACGCTTGTGCGGGAAGCGACTGACTCAGCCATGCCGCGAAAGCTTGCGGCTTGCCGAGCCACGGGCCGATATCGATCAGAGTAAATTGGCCGTTGTGTTCCAGGGCGAAGGTCGGGAAACCCTGACCGCCGACCTCGGCCAAGCGTGCTCGACTGTCCTTTATGTGGCGATCGGTTTCAGCTTCGTGGAAAGCGGCCTGAAACGCTTGCGGTTCAAGACCGATGTCTTTCGCGAGTTCTAACAACACCGCTTCATCGGCAATACGTCGACCTTCCTCGTAGTGAGCACTCTGCAAACGCCCCAGCAACTCCAGTCCGCGGCCGGCGATCTGCTCGGCTGCCAGCACTGCGGCAATCGGCGGTGCGGAATCGAACACCGCTGTCTCATCGCGCAGCAATCCTTCGAAATACGCCTCGCCGAACGGCTGGCCGGTGTACTCGGCAATGCGCCGGTCGTGGGGCATCACGTAGTTGCGCAGTTGTGGCGAGACGGTCTGGCGGTTGGCGCCGGTCATCATGCCGCCGCCGTGGGCCATCACTGGCAACACAGCCTGGGCGGCTTGCACCAGCGGTTTTGCGCCGTAGCACCAGCCGCATAAGGGGTCGTAAATGTAGTGAAGGATCATGGGAAGACTCCGGCAAAAGTGTAGGAAAACGAGATGCCGGCAGATTAGCCCTCCGCCTGTTTCTGAAAAACGCTGGAATGGCTTTCAGTCTGTTTCATGAATCGGTCGAATGGCCTTATGGCCCCACTGTTGCCATCTCGACACAATTCGAAATAATCAAACAGCGAATCGTTTCAAGAATAATTAACGGAAGTAAATAGCAAGCATTACCATTCGCACCCTCGATTTACTTTACCCTTTCGGATGCGCTTCAGATGCCTGCCCCCTTTCGCCTCACGCCCGTCACCCTTGGGCTTTCTGCATTTCTCTCTGCCGGTTTTGCCTGCGCCGCCCCCATCGTTTTACCCGAGACGTCGATCAGCGCCGAAGCTGAAGCCGATGACCCGCGCGTGAAAGAAACCAGCACCGCGACTCGCACCACCACGCCGGTGCGCTACGTTCCACAAGCCATCGACTCGATCAAAACCGCGAACGTCATGGATTACGGCACCAACGATCTGGGCACCGCGCTGAGCGGTATCCCCAACGTCAGCAGCGGCGCCGATACGCGCTTCGACAGCCTGCGCATCCGCGGTTTCGACGCCAGCAACGACTTCTACCTCGACGGCATCCGCGACGACAGCCAATACGTGCGCGATTTGCACAACATCGAACGCATCGAAGTCCTCAAAGGCCCGGCCGCTGTTTTGTATGGCCGTGGTAGTCAGGGCGGGATCGTCAATCGGGTCAGCAAACTGCCCGAATTCGGTCGTCGCTCGACCGTCGAGGCCCAGGGCGGCAGCGAAGATTTGCGCAGCCTCTACGCCGACCTCAGCACCGACCCGAGCGAGAACATCAGCCTGCGCCTGAACATGGGCAACATGGATCAAAACAGCTTCCGCGACGGCGTGAGCGGCAATCGCCAACTGTTCGCTCCGTCGATGAGCTGGCAACTGACGCCGGACCTGAACTGGCTGGTGCAGTACGAATACAGCCGCTACAACCGTACGCCGGATCGCGGTATCCCCGGTGTAAACGGGCGCCCGGCGGACGTAGGACGGGATACGACCTACGGCAGCGAACACGATTTCATCGACGACAAGTCGCAATCCCTGCGCTCGAAACTCAGTTATGAGCTGAGCGACAACTGGCAGCTGCGCCATACCCTGGGCGTGTTCAAGCTCAACAGCGATTTCGACAACACCTACCTGACGGGTTATACCCCGGCGACCAACAAGGTCACGCGCCAGCACTGGCAACAGGACCTGACCACCCGCAACGTCTACAACAACGTCGAACTGGAAGGCGGTTTCGACACGTTCGGCCTTGAGCATCGTTTGCTGACCGGCATCGAAATCGGCAGCCAGCGGCGCGACCCTACCCTGTACAACGCGGCGACTTCCGGACGGGGTAGTTCTCCCGTACCGGCGTTGGACCTGTACAACCCCGACCGCAATTTGCGCCATACCGGGCGGATGCAAGTGTCCAGCAGCACTCACACCGAAGTCGAAAGCCGTGCGGTGTACGTGCAGGATCAACTGCGTCTGAACGATCAATGGCAACTGCTGGCGGGTTTGCGTTACGACACCTTCGACATTGAGTCGACCAACAAGCTGCGGGACATTTCCGAAGACCGTGACAGTCACAGCACCAGCCCGCGTGTAGGACTGGTGTGGACGCCGCTGCAGAATCATTCCTTTTATGCGTCCTGGACCAAGACGTTCTCGCCAGTGGGCGGGGGTTTGATCGGCATCACCCCAGGCGCTGCCGGCAACAGCAACGACCTGAGTCCCGAGCTGACCAAGCAAAAGGAAATCGGCGTGAAGAGCGACTGGCTCGATGACCGCCTGAGTACCACGCTGGCGATCTACGAACTGGAACTCTACAACCGCCGCACCAGCGACCCCAACGATCCGACCGTCACCTTGATGACCGGCGTGCAACGTTCCCGCGGGATCGAGCTGACCGGGACCGGCAAGATCGCTGGCAACTGGTACGTGCGCGGTGGCGTGGGTGTGCAGGACGCGACGGTCGAAAAGGACAACAACGGCTTTGAAGGCAAACGGATCAGCAACGTGGCCAAGCATAACGGCAGCCTGTTCCTGACCTGGAAACCGGAAATGGGCTGGTACGCCGAAACCGGTCTGACCCTGGTGGGCCAGCGTTATGCCGACAACCTCAATACCACCGTCCTGCCGGGTTATGGCCGTTGGGATGCATTGGCCGGGTTCCGGCAGAAGGATTGGGATTTGCGCGCGGCGCTGAACAACATCAGCGACAAGACCTATTACTCGTCGGCCACCAGTGCGGCGCAGATTCAGCCGGGTGAACCGCGCAGCCTGGTCGTGACCGGGACCTACAGCTTCTAAACACCGTTTAACCGGTGTGGATCACAAATAAAGTGTTCACACCGAGCACCTGTGGGAGCGGGCTTGCTCGCGAATGCGGTGGATCAATCAACATCGATGTTGACTGTCCAGCCGCTATCGCGAGCAGGCTCACTCCCACAGGGGTTGTGTGTAGACCACAAAAAACCTTCGCCCATAAAAAAGCGCCGCCATCCCGGCAGCGCTTTTATCAATCCGTTGTTTTTCTTCTTATCCTTCCATCACATCCCACAACGCTTCCAGCTCCGCCTCGCTGAATAAACCAGCGGGATAGCGTTCGATCATCATCCGGCGCGGATCAGGTTCTCTGATCTGACGCGTTCCATTGGACTTCAACCAGTTCGCCAGGACCTGGAGCGATTCGCTGTTTACTGCCAGGGGATGCAACGCCCGTTCGCCCACAACATTCATTTCGGCGTTCATTTCCGCGCTCTCTCCTGGTTTGTGAGCGGCTAACATATCCAAGGTTTATGACAGAACATCGCAGTTCTCCCCCTCCCTGTTTTGCACCATGAGAGATACAAGAGCTGTGCCAAGGTTTCGTAACTGTCGACAAGTGGATACAAAAAAGCCCGAGGTCCTGAAGGACCGCGGGCTCTCTGCAAAACGGGAAGGCAAAACGCTTGCCGAATCGATTCTGCAATCAACTCAAGCTGTTACAACCTCACTCACTCCTTGTGCGGTGCTGGCTGTTGTTGGGTAAGGCAGTGGATGTTACCGCCTCCCAGTAACAGTTCGCGGCCGGGCACCATCACCACTTCGTGCTGCGGGAACAGTGCCTGCAAAATCTCTTTGGCCGGACCATCCAGCGGGTCGTCAAAGCTCGGCGCGATGATGCCGCCGTTAACGATCAGAAAGTTCACGTAGGAACCGGCCAGACGCACGGTCGGATTACGCTCCTGAGTCCCGTCCACCGGATCAACACCCGCGCACTCTTCTTCGGTCGCATACAGCGGCCCCGGAATCGGCATCTTGTGCACCGTGAATGGGCGACCCTTGGCGTCGGTGCTGTTTTCCAGCACTTTCATTGCCGCCTGGCAGCGCGGGTAGTTCGGGTCCTGCGGGTCATCGGTCCAGGCCAGCAACACTTCGCCCGGACGGACGTAGCAGCAGAAGTTATCCACATGGCCGTCGGTTTCGTCGTTGAACAAACCGTCCGGCAGCCATATGATTTTATCCACAGCCAGATTCGCGCTGAGCACCGCTTCGATTTCTGCACGGTTCATGTGCGGATTGCGATTGCGGTTCAGCAGGCATTCTTCGGTGGTGATCAGCGTGCCTTCGCCATCGACGTGGATCGAACCGCCTTCGAGCACAAAGCCCTCGGTGCGGTAGCGCTGGCTGCGCTCGATCTCGAGGATCTTGCCGCCAACCTGCGAGTCGCGATTCCACGGCGAATACAGACCACCGTCGAAACCGCCCCACGAGTTGAAGTCCCAATTCACACCACGGACTTCGCCACTGTTATTGATGACAAACGTCGGGCCAGTGTCGCGAACCCAGGCGTCGTCGCTGGACATTTCCACCACACGAATATTCGGCACGTCCAGACGGGCGCGGGCGTTTTCGTATTGGCCGGCGGAAACCGCCACGGTTACCGGTTCGAAGCGCGCAATGGCTTTGGCCACCGCGACGTGCGCGGCCTGCGCCGGTTTGCCACCCAGGCGCCAGTTGTCCGGGCGCTCGGGCCAGATCATCCAGGTCTGGGTTTGCGGCGCCCATTCGGCTGGCATGTAAAAGCCATCAGCGCGAGGGGTGCTGTTCAAAGTGGTCATAGCGATCAGGACTCCAGGGAACCGTCTAGGGTCTTTAGTGTGCCATACAGGTTCGGGCGACGATCACGGAACGAACCCCACGCACTGCGGATGTGCTCCAGCTCATCGAGGTCGAAGCTTTGAACCAGCACGCCTTCTTCGGTCTTGTCGAGCTCCTGAACTTTCTCGCCGAACTGGTTGGCGATGAACGATGAGCCGTAGAACGTGATGTCGTAACCGTCCTGCTCTTCGTTGCCGATGCGGTTGCTGGCGATCAGCGGCATCAGGTTGGCGCCGGCATGACCTTGTTGCACGCGCTGCCAGTGATCACGGGAGGAAATGGTCTTGTCGTGTGGCTCGCTGCCGATTGCGGTCGGATAGAACAGGATTTCCGCACCGAGCAACGCCATGCTGCGCGCGCATTCCGGGAACCACTGGTCCCAGCAGATGCCCACGCCGATTTTCGCGTAACGGGTGTTCCAGACTTTGAAGCCGGTATCGCCCGGATTGAAGTAATACTTTTCGTGATAGCCAGGGCCGTCCGGGATGTGGCTTTTACGATAAATCCCGAGGTTGCTGCCGTCGGCATCGATAATCGCGATGCTGTTGAAACGCGCGCGGCCCGCCAGTTCGTAGAAGCTGATCGGCAAAACGACTTGCAGTTCTTTGGCAACTTTCTGGAAGTGCTTGATGGCGACGTTGTCTTCAACGGTGGTGGCCAACTGCAGGTAATCCGGGTTCGGCTTCTGGCAGAAGTACGGAGCCTCGAACAGTTCTTGGATGAGAATGATCTGCGCGCCTTTCGCCGCGGCCTCACGGACCAGCTTCTCAGCGGTCTCGATGTTGGCTTCAAGGTCCCAGGAACAGGCCATCTGGGTGGCGGCGACGGTAACGATACGGCTCATGAATCATCTCCGGGGCAATTGCTTAAGGGTCGAGTGTGGCATCGACCAATGACAGAAATGGGAAGCACGGGCATGACGAGTCACGCCGTGAGCAATGGCGACTTTATAGCCGATAAAAATCGGCTTTAAAAGCTATTAATCTTCCACCTGTCTATTTTTACGCGATTAAACCCGATAACAATCGAATTTATATCTGCTCCCTGTGGGAGTGAGCCTGCTCGCGATGGCGGAGTGTCAGTCAACATCGTTGTTGAAGATTCGACCGCTATCGCGAGCAGGCTCGCTCCTACAAGGGATAGGTGTTTACAGGCCCTCGGCGAGCACCATAGAGAGCATATCCACGAAGAAATCCACGCTCTGACGCGAGGTCACCATCGGCGGTTTGATCTTGAGGATGTTCAGGTAATCGCCAGTCGGCTGCATGAAGATCCCCAGTTCGCGCAACCGATCACACAGCGCCGTGGTTTCTTCGGTTGCCGGCTCTAGGGTTTCGCGATTTCGGATCAACTCGACGCCCAGATAGAAGCCGGAACCATGCACCGCGCCCACCAGCGGATGAACATCGATCAACGCTTCAAGCCGTTCCTTGAAATACCCGCCCACGACCTGAGCGTTTTCCCAGAGCTTTTCTTCTTCCATCACATCCAGCACCGCCATGCCGATCTGGCAACTGACCGGGCTGCCGCCGGCCGACGAGAAGAAGTAACCCTCAGCCTCCAGCGCTTCGGCGATTTCCCGACGGGTGATCACTGCGCCCAACGGCTGGCCGTTGCCCATGCCTTTGGCCATGGTGATGATGTCCGGCACCACGCCCTGCTCTTCGAAGCCCCAGAAAAAGTTGCCCATGCGGCCGTAACCGACCTGCACTTCGTCGGCGATGCAGACGCCGCCCTGGGCACGAACCAGCGCATAAACCTGTTTCAAATACCCCGGTGGCAGCGAGATACCACCGGCATTGCCGTACACCGGTTCGCAGATAAAACCGGCCAGCTGACGTTTCTGCTCGGCAATTTTCGCCAGGTTATGTTCGACGCTGCGCACGTAGTCCGGCGCGCTATCCGGTCCACGGAACTCGCCGCGATAGGTGTTCGGCGCGGTGACCGGATGCACCCAGTCCGGACGGCTGCTCAAGGCCTTCGGGTTATCGGCAATCGAGGTCGAGACCGCGTCCGCGCCCACTGTCCAACCGTGATAGGCCTCCAGCACGCTGAGCATGTCGCGACCGCCGCTGTAGGCCCAAGCCAGACGGATCGCGAGGTCATTGGCCTCGCTGCCACTGTTGACCAGGAACACTCGGTCCATGGAATCCGGCGACAGTTTCAGCAAGCGTTCGGAAAACTCAGCAATCGCCGCGTAGTTAAAACGCGAGTTGGTATTGAGCAGCGACCACTGTCGACTGGCGACAGCAGCCATGCGCGGATGACCGTGGCCCAGCACCGCGACGTTGTTGAGCATGTCGAGGTAAGAACGGCCCTGCATGTCGATCAGGTGATTGCGCCAGCCACGCTCGATGCGCGGCGGGTCGACGTAATAGTGCTTCTGGGTACGGGCGAAACTGGCGTCACGGCGCGCCAGCAACGTCTGCGAATCGAGTTCCTCTTCAGCGTCACAGGCCAGTCCCAGCAGCACCGCCGGCGACGGGCACAACGCTTGCCAGGCAGCCGCGCGGGACGGCGTGCAAAACAACGGCGCCGTGAACGAAGCACCTCGGCACAACTGCACGATCAGTGGCCCGCTGACCGAACCCAACACCTGACCTTTGACCAGCGCAGCACCCGTGTGCAGCGACGGCGTCACGCCCCACAAACGCACGCTCAGTTGCGGGCCATCCAATTGCAGCACGCCTGCCGCCGGCTGATGCACCACCCCGGCAAACGGTGACTCGACCGCCGTGCCGTGGGGCACTCGCAACTCAACGTGCAATGGGCAAGTGTCCGGCTCAGTGGCGCTGTCAGGCCGGGTGCGGGACAAGCGGTATTGCCCATAACGACTGGCCGCCAGACCATGAGCCGCGGCGGCTTCGGTCAACAGACGTTGATCGATCCCCTCCTGTTCCCAGTTGCCGGCCTCGAAGTGCGGACTGAGCACGCCCAGATCGATCAACGCAAACTCACGTCCCACCAGACTCGGCAGCAGCGGCGCGAAGCCTTCGCTGCCGATGCTCGGCAGGTTCTGGCCGACCGAGGTCAGGATCGCCGCTTCCATCAACGCCAACGGCACTGAGGTAGCGACACGAAAAATCTCCCACTCGTGGGTGAGGTTATCGCGGCTGTATTCGTTGCCCGGATCGATGCTGACCTGCTGTTCACCGCTGAGCACCAACACCGCTGCACGGGCGACGATCAGCGGCCAGAGCGCCAGTAGCTCTTCATGCGTGAGCGGATTGACAGCGTGATAGGCCTGGACCGCCGGCAAAATGTAGAACGGATCGCCATCGGCGTGGTGCAGCAGCGCCGCACAGGTCACCGACAGATCAGTGATACGCCAGGTACGAACCAGGTCGCCGAAATCGATCACACCCTGCAATTGCCACTGGCGTTGCGAATCTCGCTGCCACACCACGTTGTCGTCGGTGATATCCATGTGAATGGCCTGCACCGGCAGCTTATCTACAAGCGGCTGTAAATGACGCTCGGCCCGTTCGGCTGCATCGGCGATCAGCCGGCGTTGCTGGTCGTCCTCGATGACCGGCAGCAAATGCGCGATCAGCGCGTTGGCGTGGCGGGCGTCCCATTGAAGGGTGCGCTCAAGGCCCGGATGGTCGAAACCGGCCAGCGCCAGGTCCATTTCACCGCAGAGCCGACCAAAACCGGCCACTACTGAACCGGGCAGATGATCCAGGTGTGTGAGCGACTGGCCTTCGATGTAATCGAGCAGGCGCACATGCACCGGTTGGCCGCCGACTTCCAGGGAGAGAAGGTCTGCGCCGTTTTTGGCGGGAATCACTCGTGGCACATGCACATCGGGGTGTTCACCCAAATGCTTGAGCCCGGCGTGCTGGGCGTGCAGCTCCTGCGCCGAGTAATCGCCACGGCATATTTTCAGGACAAAACGCCCCTGGTCGCTGTCGACCCGATAGTTAAGATCCTGCTGGCTGCCAAGGGCCTGCAACCTTCCACTCAGCCCGTAATGTCCCTCCAGCAGCTCAAGCGCTTGCTCCGCAGACACTTGCGGACTGGGCAAACTGGCGCGATGAATCAACGTGGCGAGTGGCATACAACGACCCCTGAAATTTCATTAGGCGCTTATATCGCCACTGCTTGGGGCGATACGCAACCCCTTCGCCTGCCTGAAACCCTCCTGAGGTTCGACAAATCAGTTAATGGATCAGGAAAAAAAACACTCCACTCGCACCGGCCGCCACTTTGCGCAAGAATGACGCCCATCAACGCCATTGCTGGAGAAAGACCATGAATGTAGTCACCACCGACCTTCCCGGTGTTCTGATCATCGAGCCCAAGGTATTTGGTGACGAGCGTGGTTTCTTCTATGAAAGCTTCAATGCCAAGGCTTTCAAAGAAGCGACTGGCTTGGAGAAGAACTTCGTTCAAGACAACCATTCCCGCTCGCAAAAAGGCGTATTGCGCGGCTTGCATTACCAGTTGGAAAACACTCAGGGCAAACTGGTTCGCGTCACAGCGGGTGAAGTACTCGACGTGGCGGTGGACATTCGCCGCAGCTCGCCACATTTCGGTAAATGGGTGGCTGTGCGTCTGTCCGCCGAGAACCATCGTCAAATGTGGGTCCCGGAGGGTTTCGCCCACGGTTTCGTGGTGCTGAGCGAGTTCGCCGAATTTCTCTACAAAACCACCGACTACTACACACCGTCCGCCGAGCGCAGCATTCGCTGGAACGATCCGGACCTGGCCATCGATTGGCAACTGGATGAAGCACCGCAACTGTCCGGCAAAGATCAGGCCGCCGTGTTTTTCAAGGACGCTGACGTCTTTTCCTGAAACACCGTCTGAATCTTCGCCGCGCAGGCGTGCCTGACCCACAGCGCGCAGACTGCGACCGCAAGCCTAGGCATAATGCGCCTGTACCCACAGGCGCTCGATGCTCATGACTCCGACCCTTCCCCGCAGACCCCGCTGGCGCAGCCTGGCCCTGCTCGCGCTGTGCCTGGCTCCGTTGCTGTGGCCGCTGGAGCATCTGGCCGAGCGTTACTACCGCAGCGAACTGGCCGGGCAAAACCGTCAGACCCTCGACCTTTACGTCGCCAACCTGCTGGGTACCCTGCACCGTTATGAAGTGTTGCCGCAGATCCTCGGTGATCTGCCGGCTCTGCGAGCCGTCCTCGGCGCGCCCGACGATGGCGTCACTCAGGGCAACGCCAACCGTTTGTTGAAAAACATCAGCGCCCAGACCGGCGCCGAAGTCATGTACTTGATGGACACCACGGGCAAGACCCTGGCCGCATCCAACTGGGACAAACACGACAGTTTCGTCGGGCGTAATTTTTCCTTTCGGCCGTATTTCAGCGAAGCCATGGCCGGGCGGCTCGGGCGCTTTTTCGGTTTGGGCACGACCTCGGCCAAGCGCGGCTACTTCTTCGCCGCCGCCGTGCGTAACGGCGAAAAGATCATCGGTGTGCTGGTGGTCAAGGTTGACCTGGACCATACCGAAAGCCTCTGGGGCAAAACCCCGGAACAACTGCTGCTGACCGACCATAACGGCGTGGTTATTCTCACGTCGCGGCCCGAGTGGCGATTCCGCTCGACCCGCCCGTTGGGCGAAGAAGAACGCAAGGCTATTACTGCGATTCAGCCCTATCCGACCCGTGATCCCAAACCATTGCGGCTCAACCCCAACGCCTGGCTGACACAAACCCAGCCCATCGCAGAAACCGGTTGGAACGTCAGCATTCTCGCCCCACGCACCTTGATCGATCGCCCGGTACGCACGGTCGTCGCCATCGGCGGCGCGACATTGTTGGTGTTGATGTTGCTGCTGGGGCTGATGATGCAGCGCCGCCGCCATTACCTTGATCGAATCGCCTTCGAAGCCAAGGCCCGTCGTGAACTGGAAGACCGGGTAGCCGAGCGGACCAGCGACCTCGAAGGCCTCAACCGTCGACTGAAACAGGAAGTGCTGGAGCGCGAACAGGCCCAGCAAGAGCTGGTTCGCGCTCAGGATGATCTGGTGCAGGCCGGCAAACTGTCGGCCCTTGGCACCATGTCGGCGAGCATCAGCCACGAATTGAATCAACCGCTGGCGGCGATCCGCAGCTACGCCGAAAACGCCGAAGTGCTGCTCGATCATCAGCGCACCGACGATGCGCGCGGCAACCTCAAGCTGATCAGCGAACTGACCGGGCGCATGGCCTCGATCATTGCTCATTTGCGCGCCTTCGCCCGGCGTGATCGCCACGCCCCGGAAAGCGTCGCCCTGCAACCGGCGCTGGACGATGCGCTGGCGCTGCTGGCCAAGCGTCGACGCAGCATGGAAGTCGAGCTGATCCGCGACTTGCCGGCCGCCACCCTGTGGGTCGAGGCCGGGGAAACCCGTCTGCGTCAGGTGCTCGGCAATCTGCTGGCCAACGCCCTGGACGCCCTGACGGAAAAAGGCCCGCCGCGTAAGCTCTGGTTGAGTGCCCAATCCACGGCCGACGGCGTCAATCTGTACATTCGCGACAACGGCCCCGGCTTCTGCATGGAAGCCCTTGGCCGCGCCAGCGAGCCCTTCTACACCACCAAGACCCGCACTCAGGGGCTTGGGTTAGGGCTGGCGATTTGCGAAACCCTGATGCGCGCCTTCGGGGGTGAACTGTCGTTCGCCAACCACAAGGAAGGTGGCGCCCTGATTACCCTGAAGCTGCGTGCAGGCGCACCGGGTGTGAGCCTGCAACCGTCCGAGGACCGAAGTGCATGACCATCGACAACCGCATCCAGGTCGTGCTGATCGACGACGATCCGCACCTGCGACAAGCCCTGAGCCAGACCCTGGACCTCGCCGGCCTGAAAATCCTGCCGCTCGCCGAGGCCAAAGGCCTGGCCGCACAACTGGAGCGTGACTGGCCCGGCGTCGTGGTCAGTGACATCCGCATGCCGGGCATGGACGGTCTCGAGTTACTGACTGAACTGCATGCCCAGGACCCGGAACTGCCCGTGCTGCTGATCACCGGTCACGGCGATGTGCCGCTGGCCGTGCAAGCCATGCGCGCCGGGGCTTATGACTTTCTGGAAAAACCCTTTGCCAGCGACGCCTTGCTCGACAGCGTGCGCCGCGCCCTGGCCCTGCGCCGGCTGGTGCTGGACAACCGCAGCCTGCGTCTGGCCCTGAGCGATCGCAATGAACTGAGCACCCGACTGGTCGGGCAATCGGCGCCGATGCTGCGCCTGCGCGAGCAGATTGGTGCATTGGCGGCGACCAAGGCCGATGTCCTGATCCTTGGCGAAACCGGCGCCGGTAAAGAAGTTGTCGCACGTGCATTGCACGATCTGTCGAGCCGTCGTAACGGTCCGTTCGTGGCGATCAATGCCGGCGCCCTGGCCGAGTCGGTGGTTGAAAGCGAGCTGTTCGGTCATGAGCCAGGCGCCTTTACCGGCGCGCAAAAGCGCCGCATCGGCAAGTTCGAATTCGCCAATGGCGGTACGTTGTTCCTCGATGAAATCGAAAGCATGAGCCTGGATGTGCAGGTGAAATTGCTGCGTTTGCTGCAAGAGCGGGTGGTCGAGCGCTTGGGCGGTAATCAGCTGATCCCGTTGGACATCCGCATCATCGCTGCGACCAAGGAAGACCTGCGTCAATCCGCCGATCAGGGCCGCTTCCGTGCCGACTTGTATTACCGCCTGAACGTCGCACCGCTGCGTATTCCGCCGCTACGCGAGCGTGGCGAAGATGCGCTGATGCTGTTCCAGCATTTCGCCGACGAAGCCAGCGCTCGTCACGGTCTGCCACCCCACGAGTTGCAACCGGGACAACGCGCCCTGCTGCTGCGCCACACCTGGCCGGGCAACGTGCGGGAATTGCAGAACGCCGCCGAACGTTTTGCCCTGGGTCTGGAACTGGCCTTGGACAACAACGCAGCGGACGGCGCTGTCGGCATGACGGTCGACGTGGTCAGCGGAGGTCTCAGCGAACAAGTGGAAAACTTCGAGAAGAGCTTGATCGCCGCCGAACTGGCGCGCCCTCACAGCTCGGTGCGCAGCCTCGCCGAAGCCCTGGGCATCCCGCGCAAGACCTTGCACGACAAACTGCGCAAACACGGGCTGAACTTCGCCGACAGTGGCAGCAGCCACACCGACGAACCCGATTGAGCTACCGTCAAATCATCATCTTCAAAAAAGAGATCCGTGCATGAGCCGCGACAGCCGTCATCTGGAATCAGTCCTCCATCGCGACATTCCCCTTACCCGGGACATGGGCCTCAAAGTGCTCGACTGGCACGACCAGCAACTGCGTCTGCACTTGCCGCTGGAGGTCAACGTCAATCATAAAAGCACCATGTTCGGCGGCAGCCTGTATTGCGGCGCGGTGCTGGCCGGTTGGGGCTGGTTGCATTTGCGTTTGCGTGAAGAAGGGGTTGAAGGCGGGCACATCGTGATTCAGGAAGGACAGATCAGCTATCCACTGCCGGTGACCATGGACGCGACAGCGATTTGCCATGCGCCGAGTGCGGCGGTGTGGAAGAAGTTTTTGGCGATGTATAAGCGGTATGGCCGGGCGCGGTTGACACTGCATTCTCGGATCGTCAATACGGACAGTGATGACGATGCGGTGAAGTTTACCGGGCAGTACGTACTCCACCGCTAAAGCAAAAGATCGCAGCCTCGTTTCACTCGACAGCTGCTACAGAGAAACGCGCCCCCTGTAGGAGCTGTCGAGTGAAACGAGGCTGCGATCCCTTGATCTTCAGGCCCGAGCCAACGCCAATAACTTCTCCCGCCACGCAGCCTTCGCCGGCAGCGCCAAAAAAAACTCATTCAACAACGACTCCCGCGCCGGATAACTGAACGGCGCACCGCTCAAATCCAGCACCTCACCGCCCGCCCCTTCCAGCACGCCTTGCGCCGCCGCCGTGTCCCACTGCGAAGTCGGCGCCAACCGCGGATAACAATCCGCCGCCCCCTCCGCCAACAAACAGAACTTCAACGAACTGCCGATATTGGCCAATTGCAGTTCACCCAGACTGTCGCTCAACCCGGCCAGCAGGCGCTCCTGCTCAGGACTTGAGTGCCGACGACTGGCAACCACGGTAAACGCTTCTCCCTCAGCAGGAACCTCGCGAACCTGAATCGGCAAAGGCTCCGCGTCTTTATCGCCACGCCACGCGCCAAGACCCGCACCACCGACGTAGAAGCGCCCGTTGGTCGGCATCGACACCACGCCAAACACCACTCGGCCCTGCTCGATCAGCGCAATGTTGACGGTAAATTCTTCACTACCGGAAATGAACTCCTTGGTCCCGTCCAGCGGGTCCACCAGCCACCAACGCTGCCACCTGGCGCGCACGCTCTGGGGAATGTTGGCGTCTTCTTCGGACAGCACCGGGATGCTCGGGTCCAGCGCCGTCAGCCCGGCCAGGATCACATGGTGAGCGGCCATGTCGGCGGCCGTCACCGGGGAATCATCGGATTTTGAAGTCACGGCGACGTTGGCACGCCAAAACGGCAGAATCGCTTCACCGGCTTTCAGCGCCAGTTCAACAACAGGCGCCATCAACGGATGGGGAAAAATCATGGCTGAAACACTCCACGCTGAGTCAGTAGATCGCGGGCCAGATACAGGGCTGCCAATGCACGGCCCTCAGTGAATCGCGGGTTCTGGGCCAGGGCCGATAACTCACGCAGGTTGATTTTGTCCACACCCATCGGCTCGGGCTCGTCGCCTTCAAGGCTTTCTTCATACAGATCAGTGGCCAACACCACCTGGATCTTCTGGCTCATGTAACCGGGCGACAACGACAACTCAGTCAGATGCTCCAATTGCCGCGCGCCATACCCGGCCTCTTCCTTGAGCTCCCGCTCGGCCGCCGCCAGCACGTCCTCGCCCGGCTCGATCAAGCCTTTTGGCAAGGACAGCTCGTATTCATCGGTGCCGCCGCAATACTCTTCAACGAGCACCGCGTGGTCCGCATCCAGCATCGCCACGATCATCACCGCGCCATAACCGGCGCCCTTGCCCACCAGACGCTCATACGTGCGCTCCACGCCATTGGAAAAGCGCAACTTCAGCTCTTCAACGCAGAACAAACGGCTGGTAGCGACAATCTCGCGGGCGAGGATGGTGGGTTTCTGGCGCATGAAAAGCTCCTTGGCGTGAACGCGTTACTATACCCGGCCTATCCTGATTGTTTACCTCGGATATCTTTTTTACCGCTGGAGAAGTTTTTTATGTCCCTGCTGCCCTGGCGCGACATCGACACCGTTCTGCTGGATATGGACGGCACGCTGCTGGACCTGCATTACGACAACCATTTCTGGATGGAACACCTGCCCCAGCGTTACGCCGAGTTGCACGGGGTGAGTCGGGCGATGGCCGAGATGGAATTGCAGCCGTTGTTCGAACGCAACGCCGGCCAGTTGCAGTGGTATTGCCTGGATTTCTGGAGCGCCGAACTCAAACTGCCGGTGCGCGAACTGAAACTGGAAACCGCGCACCTGATCGCCTTGCGGCCGGACGCGGACACCTTTCTGGAAGCGATCAATCAGGCCGGCAAACGGGTGGTGATGATCACCAATGCGCACCGTGATTCGCTGTCATTGAAGCTGGAAAGGATCGAACTGGCGCCGTACTTCGAGCGATTGATCAGTTCCCACGATTACGGTTTCCCCAAGGAGAATCCGCAGTTCTGGGAGGCGTTGCAGGCCGACATTGGCTTTGATCCGGCGCGCAGTCTGTTTATCGACGATACATTGCCGATCCTGCGCAGCGCGCGGAATTTTGGTGTGGCGCATCTGTTGGCCGTGAGTGAGCCGGACAGCCGTAAAGGGCCGAAGGACACGGCCGAGTTTGCGGCGGTGGGGGATTATCGGGAGCTCATCGCAGGCCTTTGAGACCGAGTCGCCTGCATCGCGGACAAGCCACGCTCCCACAGGTTTTGCGTCGTATGCACACTACGTGAACGACACAACACGTGTGGGAGCGTGGCTTGCCCGCGATGGCCATCACACGGTCTTGAGAGTTACTCAGGAATGCGCAACGACTGCCCCGGATAGATCTTGTCCGGGTGCTTGAGCATCGGTTTGTTGGCCTCGAAAATTTTGTTGTACTTGTTGGCATCGCCATACACACGCTTGGAAATGGCGCTAAGCGTGTCGCCTTTCTCGACCGTGACGAACTTCGCCGGCGTAGCCACCGGCCCGGTCACCGTGATCTGGTCATCTACACCGCTGATACCGGCCACGTTACCCAGCGCAAGAAGGATTTTTTCTTTCTCTTCCTGACTGGCGGCTTCACCGGTGGCGATGATTTTGTCACCCTCGACTTTCACCTGGACCTTGGAAGTGTCTATCCCCGTCAGGGCGTCCTTAACGTGTTTGGTCAGCGCCTCACTGTTGGCTTCGGCCTTGTCCGGGGTCAGCGCATCGAGGATTTTTTCACCGGCTTCTTTAAGAAAACTGAAAAGGCTCATCGTTTGCTCTCCTTGGGTTTTGGGTTCCAGACGCAAAAGCCTAGACCAAGGTTGCAACACACGGTTCCAACCCGACCAATGACGCCGCTTCCCCCCAAGCGCTAGAATCCGCACCTTCCCGCACCCTGGAGCGAAGATGGACATCAAGCAACTGAAATTCCTCATCGCCCTCGACGAAACCCGGCATTTCGGCCAGGCCGCTGCGCGTTGTCACATCACTCAGCCGACCCTGTCCATGCGCTTGCGCAGCCTCGAAGAAGAACTCGAGTTGCCGCTGGTCAATCGCGGGCAGCGCTTCGAAGGTTTCACCGCACCGGGTGAACGGGTGCTGGCGTGGGCGCGCACCGTACTGGCGGCCTATGACGGTTTGCAGGCCGAAGCGGCTGCCTGTCGCGGCAATCTGGTCGGTACGTTGCGTCTGGGCGTGGTCCCGCTGTCGAGCTTCGATCCGCTGCCGCTGATGCAACGCCTGCACGCCGAACACCCGAACCTGCGCTTCGAACTCTCGGCCCTGAGCTCTGAACAAATCCTCGAACAACTGGCGAACAATCGCCTGGACCTCGGCGTTTCCTACCTGGAGCGCCTGGACGGCGAACGCTTCGATTCCCTGGCGTTCAGCGAAACCCGCATGGGCCTGCTCTACGATCAGCGCTTCTTCAGTTTCGGTGAGGCGCCGCTGAGTTGGGAGTTCCTGATCGAACTGCCGCTGGGCATGCTCACCAGCGGCATGCATTTTCGGCAGTCCATCGACCACAACTTCCACAGTCGCGGCCTCACCCCGCAGCCGTTACTGCAAACCGATGCCGTCCACCAATTGTTACAAGCGGTGCACGGCGGATTCTGCTGCGCCGTGATGCCGCTGGACGGAGGCCTGGAAAAACTCACCGATCATTTGCGCCTGCACCCCATCGAAAATGCTCAAACCCTCGCCCGGCTGGGGCTGATTATGCGTCGCAGCGCCCCGCGTTCGGCGCTCGCGGAAGCCTGTTTCGCGATACTTCAGCAATCGCTGCCGAGCTCTTGATCGACGCCATCTATCGTTAGATCAGTAATAGCGATTAGACGCGACAAGTTGACGCGCCTAGGCTTAAAGCAGCCTAAACCGTCGGTAATACCTCATGAACGCCAAGCGCCCTGCCTGCGCGGCGCCAGCCCTCGAAACGCCAGCGCCCGCCGCAAGCCAGACATACAGCTACTGCGACCTTCAAGACACCGAATCAGCCAGCACCGCGCTGGCCGAAGAAGTCGCGTTGGCGATCGCCTACAACGGCATCAGTCAGGCGGTCATGTTGGTGACGCCGACGGACCTTGAAGACTTTATTGTCGGCTTCAGCCTCGGCAGCGGCATCATCGAAGACGCTTCCGACATTTATGACCTGCAACTCAGCGGCTCGGGATCAGCGCAATACGCGCAAGTAACCATCGCCAACCGCGCCTTCTGGAACCTCAAGCAACAACGTCGGCAAATGGCTGGCACCAGCGGTTGCGGACTCTGCGGCGTGGAAGCGGTGGAGCAGGCATTGCCAGACCTCAAGGTGTTGCCCGGCGCACCCTTGCCGCCCGCCGAATGGCTCGATGGTTTGCGTCAGCGCATCGGTGCGTTTCAGCCTCTGGGCCAGTACTCCGGCGCGGTGCACGCCGCCGTGTTTATGAACAGTCAGGGCCAATTGCTGCTGGGTCGCGAAGACATCGGCCGACACAACGCCCTCGACAAACTGATTGGCGGACTGATCCGTCAGAAGATCCCGACCACCGGCGGGCTGGCGATTGTCACCAGCCGTTGCAGTCTCGAATTGATCCAGAAAGTGTTGCGCGCAGGTATCCAGACCCTGGTCAGCCTGTCGTCGCCCACGGGCCTTGCCGTGCAATGGGCCCGTCGCCACAACCTCAATCTCATCCACCTGCCGCAGAAAAGTGCGCCGCGGGTCTACAGCCCTGCGACGGAGAACCACGCGTGAGTCAACATCGTCAAGCCGATCAGAAACCCGTCCCCCGCTACAAACCCTACAAAGGCCCGGCCGGTGGCTGGGGCGCGCTGGCCAGCGTTGCCCGTGCCTGGTTGACCAGCGACAACGCGCTGAAAAACCTGCGCATGATGCTTAAGACCAACAAGAACGGCGGGTTCGACTGCCCCGGCTGCGCCTGGGGCGATTCCAATGAGGCCGGCATGGTGGCGTTCTGCGAGAACGGCGCCAAAGCAGTGAACTGGGAAGCGACCAAACGCCGTGTCGACGGTGCGTTCTTTGCCAAACACAGCGTCAGTTCGTTGCTGGAACAAAGCGACTATTGGCTGGAGTATCAAGGCCGTCTGACCGAGCCATTGAGCTATGACGCCGAAACCGATCGCTACAAGCCGATCAGTTGGGAAGCGGCTTTCTCCTTGATCGCCAAACATTTGCAAGGCCTGTCGAGCCCGAACCAGGCCGAGTTCTACACCTCGGGACGCGCCAGCAACGAAGCGGCGTACCTGTATCAATTGTTCGTGCGTGCCTACGGCACCAATAACTTTCCCGATTGCTCGAACATGTGTCACGAGGCCAGCGGTGTGGCCATGGCGCAAAGTGTCGGCGTCGGCAAAGGCACCGTCACCTTCGACGACTTCGAACACGCCGACGCGATTTTTGTCTGGGGTCAGAACCCTGGCACCAACCATCCACGGATGCTCGAACCGTTGCGCGAAGCAGTGAAACGCGGCGCTCAGGTGGTCTGCATCAACCCTTTGAAGGAGCGCGGCCTGGAACGCTTCCAGCACCCGCAACACCCGATCGAAATGCTCACCAATGGCGACAAGCCGACCAACACCGCGTACTTCCGTCCGGCATTGGGCGGCGACATGGCGATCATGCGCGGCATGGCCAAGTTCCTGCTGCAGTGGGAGCGTGACGCTCAGAAGGCGGGAGAGCCTGCCGTATTCGACCACGACTTCCTCAATGAACACAGTGTCAATGTGCTGGAATACCTGGGCATCGTCGACGACACCTCGTGGGAGCAGATCGTCGAGCAATCCGGCCTGACGCTGGTTGAAATCGAGCAAGCGGCGCGGATGTACGCCAAAGGCAAGAACGTGATCATGTGCTGGGCGATGGGGATTACACAGCATCGCCATTCGGTAGCGACCATCCAGGAAATCGCCAACCTGATGTTGCTGCGCGGCAACATCGGCCGGCCCGGCGCCGGTCTGTGCCCGGTGCGCGGCCACAGTAACGTGCAGGGCGACCGGACCATGGGCATCAACGAGCGTCCACCAGTGGCGTTCCTCGACTCCCTGGAGCGTCGCTTCAACTTCAAGGTGCCGCGTGAAAACGGTCACAACGTGGTCGAGGCGATCCATGCCATGGCCGACGGCCGCGCGAAAGTCTTTATCGGGCTGGGCGGTAACTTCGCCCAAGCCACCCCGGACAGCTCACGGACCTTCCAGGCCCTGAGCAACTGCGACCTGACCGTGCAAATCAGCACCAAGCTCAACCGCAGCCATTTGGCGCACGGTAAAGACGCGTTGATCCTGCCGTGCCTGGGCCGCACCGACATCGACATCCAGACCGAAGGCCCGCAAGCGGTGACCGTCGAAGACTCGTTCAGCATGGTCCACGCCTCCAACGGCCAGTTGCAGGCGCTGTCGAACCAGATGCGCTCGGAGCCGTCGATCATCGCCGGCATCGCCGCCGCGACCCTGGGCAGCAAACCGGTGGACTGGAACTGGCTGGTGGCTGATTACCGGCGCATCCGCGACCTGATCGCCGACACCATTCCAGGCTTCAAGGACTTCAACGAGAAGATCCAGAACCCGGGCGGGTTCTACCTCGGCAGCAGCGCCGGTGCGCGCCGCTGGAATACCGCGTCGGGTCGCGCCCATTTCCGTCCGAACGTCCTGCCCAAAGACCTGGTGCACGAGCGCACCCGCGCCACTGGAGTGTTACCGGACCTGATCATGCAGTCGATGCGCTCCCACGATCAGTACAACACCACGATTTACGGGCTCGATGACCGTTATCGTGGCGTCAAGGGTCAGCGCGATGTGCTGTTTGTGAACGAAGCCGACATCATTCGCCTGGGCTTCAAGCCAGGGCAAAAGGCTGACATCGTTTCGATCTGGGACGACGGGCGTGTGCGTCGGGTGAAGGGCTTTACGCTGCTGGCGTTTGATATCCCTGCCGGGCAAGCGGCGGCTTACTTCCCGGAAGTGAATCCGCTGGTGCCGCTGGAAAGCATCGGGGATGGCAGCCATACGCCGACATCGAAGTTTGTGGCGATCCGGTTGGAAGCGGCGAGTGAAACCGGGCTGATTATGGCAAAGTCGGCTTGACCCTGATCGTTCCCTCGCTCTTCGTGGGAACGATCATTGCGAACGCTTCTTTTTCGCCCACAAAAAAGGCCGTTTTGCATGAAAACGGCCTATCCGAAGTAGCTAAAGACCGGCGAAAAACACTTAAGTTCCAGCTAAAAAACAGTAACTTATATAAATGTGCTCAAGTCGTGTTACTCGTCGGAATTCGATTGTCACAACCATGACACAGCCTCAGGATCGCGCCGTCATCCCCTTGAGGTTCCTCTATGAAGTTCTCCTCGATTCTCTTGTTGTCCCTTGGCCTGGTCAGTGGCTTCGCTTCTGCCGGCGGCACCACCGAAGCAGGTGTGGGCGGCGCATTGGGCGGGGTTCTGGGCTCGGTCGTCGGTCAATCACTAGGCGGCAGTACAGGTTCCACCATTGGCGCGGCCTTGGGCGGCGCGGGTGGTAGTGCTGTTGGCGCAGACAAACGCAGCCGTGGCGAAGCAGCCATTGGCGGTGCGTTGGGCGCAGCAGGCGGTAACGTGGTCGGCCGCAGCATGGGCGGCACCACCGGCAGCTTGATCGGCTCCGCAGCAGGCGGCGGCGCCGGTGGCGCGCTGGGTAACTACATGGGCAACAAAAGCGATGACGAAGATGATGATCGTCGCTCCTATCGTGGTGGTGATGATCGTCGCTACTACCGTGGAGACCGCCATGATCGCGGCCACCATTACGGGCATCGCAAGCATCACCATCGCTATCGCGACTGAGGCTTGAATCGCCTCGCTTGCCGATGCATCAAAAAATCGCAGCCCAAGGGCTGCGATTTTTTTTGCCCGTCACACCACCAACCGCTCCAGTGCCCCGCGCAACCCGGCAGGAATCGCCACCGGCTGATTCGACGCCCGGTCTACAAACACATGCACGAAACGCCCTGCCGCGCAGGCTTCGTCTTCCCCGGCCTTGAACACTGCCAGCTCGTACTGCACCGAACTGTTGCCCAACTTGCCCACCCGCAAACCGATTTCTATCCGGTCAGGGAAGGCGATGGATGCAAAGTAGTCACAGGCCGAACTCACCACAAAGCCCACCACTTCGCCGTCATGGATATCCAGACCGCCGACTTCGATCAGGTAGGTGTTCACCGCTGTGTCGAAGAAGCTGTAATAGGTAACGTTGTTGACGTGACCGTAGGCGTCGTTGTCGTGCCAGCGGGTGGTGATGGGTTGGAAGTGGGGGTAGTCGGTGCGTTGATTCATGGGTTCTCGCCTTGAGGATCGTTCCCACGCGGAGGAGCATGGGAACGTTCGAACAGTGAAGTCTACCGATCCGCAAACCCTTTACCCACCGCCGCCAGCTCCCCGATCAATCGAGCCGGTGTCCACTGATCACCCTGCTTGGTTTCCAGCTGCAACAATCTCAAATGAATATCCGCCAATCCCTGTTGATCCGCCCAAGCCATCGGCCCACCCTTATCCGCCGGGAAGCCATAACCGTTGAGGTACACCAGATCGATGTCGTGCGCCGATTCGGCAATCCCTTCCTGAAGTATCTTCGCACCCTCGTTGACCAGTGCCAGCAAGCAGCGCTCCAGAATCTCCTCAGGCCCGATCTCGCGACGCTGGAAGCCCAACCCTTCGCTGACCTTCAGCACCAGCGCATCGACTTCAACATCGTGCTCAGCCTGACGACTGCCCGGCTCATAGTGATAATAGCCATTGCCACTCTTCTGGCCGAAACGACCCAATTCGCACAGACGATTGTCCACCTGAACCTCAGGCGCATCTTGCCCTATGCCGGCCAACTGTCGAGCGCGCCACTCCAGATCGATGCCGACAACGTCGTACATGCGAAACGGCCCCATGGCGAAACCAAAACCTTGCAGTGCCGCATCGACCTGATAGGGATAAGCGCCTTCGAGCAACATTTTGCGCGCTTCGAGCACATACGGATGCAGCATGCGGTTGCCAATGAAACCATGGCAGTTGCCCGACACCACGCTGACCTTGCCCATGCGCTTGCCCAGTGCCAGAGCTGCCTCTAGCACCACTGGTAAAGTCTGGGCACCACGAACGATTTCCAGCAGTTTCATGATGTGCGCCGGGCTGAAGAAGTGCAGGCCCAGGACCTGTTGCGGACGGCGAGTAGCCGCAGCGATGGCATCGATATCCAGCGCCGAGGTATTGCTGGCCAAAATCGCTTCAGGTTTGAGCAGACCGTCCAGTTCGCGGAAGATTTTCTGCTTGAGTTCGAGGTTTTCGTACACGGCTTCGATCACCAGATCGACATCGCAGATCGCCGCGTAGTCAGCAGCCGCCGTTACCCGTGCCATGCGAGCGTCCGCTTCCACCTGATCGATCCGTCCCTGACGCACGTTGTGGGTGTAGGTGTCCGCCACGGCAGCCAGCGCCTGTTCAAGCATCTGTGGATTGTTATCGACCCACTGCACCGGGACGCCGGCGTTGGCCAGACACATGACAATGCCACGGCCCATGGTGCCTGCGCCAATGACGGCGGCGCGCTGAATATTGAACGGTGTCTGGCTCATAGTTGTTCTCTTGTTGGCGATCCAAAGACAGCCTTCACCATAGTCAGCCACCGCGCTTTTTTGAAATTTATTCCTGTGATGAGCGACATTCAGCGGATGGATCTACGCCGGCAAATGCGCCTCGGCCCACGTCCGGACTTCGGCATACGGATAATCCTCCAGCGTCGCAAACCCCGGAATCGACCGTGCCTTGAGCTTGGTGAACAGCGGCACGCCGATGCCGCATACAAACCGCGTCACGCGTTCCGCCGACGGAACGTTGCCGGTGTACTGCTCATGCCTGTGGATAAAATCACCGCACAACGCCTCGAAGTTTTTATCCACAAGCGCTGGTAATTCCGGTGGCGTAGGCAACCGCGCCACATCCCCGTGACACACCGAACAATGCCCGCACTGCTGCGGCGCATTTTCATCGCCGAAGTACTCGGCCAGGCGATAACCCAGGCAATGGTCCGTGGCGAACAGATCCAGCATGGCGTGAATCCGCGCGATCTCGGTGCGCTCGTGCCGGGTGAAGTAGGCGTGTAGCTCGGCGCTCAAGGCCTGGCTGTTGAAGTCCGTTTGCAGCAGGCTGTAGACCTCGGTCATTTGCTTGCTTTCGAGCTCGACCCAGCCCTTTTCCTGGAAATAATCCAGCGCCTTCACCACGCGATTACGCTCGGCTTGATGCTGCTCATACAGCGCATCGAAATTCACCGTGGCCCAAGTCCGTGCGCGGTTTGAGGTCTGGATGATCGCCGCGACGAAGTCCTTGCGCTCACCCTCGAAGCGGGCCAGCAAGACCTCAGGTTCCTGCAAGTACTTGAAGCGGTATTCGGCGTAATAGGCGTAACGCGGCGCAATGATTCCGCGCAGTTCCAACTGCACCAACAAGGTTTTGAGCGGCAATTGGCGGATGTTGCTTTGGTCCGCCAACGGCCCCAACAGAAACTCCCACTGCCCCTCGGGCGCGGCGGCTTGCAACTCGTCGAGCACATAGCGGATGCCATCCAGCTCTGGCGTATCGCCGTAGACGAAGTTTTCCAGCACGTTGAGGCTGTCGCGGTTGGCCAATACCAGGCAGTCCGACGGCTGCCCGTCTCGCCCGGCGCGGCCGATTTCCTGGCTGTAGTTTTCGATGGATTTGGGCAGGTCGAAATGCACCACATTGCGGATGTCGCTCTTGTCGATGCCCATGCCGAACGCGATGGTGGCAACGATGCAATTGGACTGCCCACCCATGAACCGGCGTTGGATGGCTTCGCGTTGTTCGTGGGGCAGACCGGCGTGATAAGCCTCGGCCTGAATGCCGTTGCGGGCCAGATGTTCGGCAATGTGCTCGGCGGTTCTCTGCAGGGTGACGTAGACAATGCTCGGCTGGTCGGGACGCTGACTCATCCATTCGACAAGGCGTCGGCGTTTGTCCTGCCCGCGCACCGGCTCGACCAACAGATTGAGGTTCGGCCGATAGAAACCGGTGGTCACCACATCGTCGGGGGCGATGGCGAACTTGGCCTCCATGTCAGCGATCACCTTGGGTGTCGCGGTGGCGGTCAGCAGCAGCGCCTGTGGGATGTTGAACTGGCGCTGATAGTCGGGAAGCTTGAGGTAGTCGGGACGGAAGTTGTGGCCCCACTCGGAAATACAGTGCGCCTCGTCCACCACCAGCAGCGAGATCGGCACCTGCTGCAAGAAATTGCGGAAGCGCTCGTTCTTCAGGCGCTCCACGGAGATCATCAAAATCTTCAGCTCGCCGGACTTGGCCCGAGCCATCACATCGCTGGCGTCATCGCGGCTCTGGGCCGAATCGATACTGCCCGCCGCAATACCGTGGCGCTGCAGGAACGCCAGTTGATCCTGCATCAACGCCAGCAGCGGCGAGACCACCAGCGTCAGGTGCGGCAGCAGCAAGGCTGGCAATTGATAACAAAGGGACTTGCCCGAACCGGTGGGGAAAATCGCCGCCGCCGAGCGCCCGGCCAACACCGCGCTGACCGCCGCTTCCTGGCCTGGCCGAAACTGTGGATAACCGAAAACCTGTTCCAGGGTGTTGTGCATAAGCTGTCACTCCGTTGACCGCTGCGAAGCCCAAAGCCTAGCCGGCAAACGCAGCGAGTCGAGAAAAGGTCGGGGACCAAAACGATACGGGATGATACAGCGTCGACCCAAGGTTCTTTGCCACAGGAAGAAACAAACGAAACACTTTGTTCCTCGCGGAGCCGCTCAATCTGACGTTAAGGTCTCCTCGCACAACCACCGTCCGCGCACTTCACATCACGGCAGGACGCCTGATGAGCGCGGCACTTGAACAAGGAACAACCATGCCTCACAAACTGTTTTATGCAATCGCCCTGATCCTGACATCCGTGCTGCTGAGTGGCTGCGATGGGCTTCCCGGAGAGCCACCGTTGCTCGCTACGTGCGACTCTCTGGAGTGCACAGCCCAACAGGCTTGGCGAACATCCTGACGACCGCGGGGTAGATTGCTACGGCGCCATCACGGCCACCCGCAGCTGCTCGTTCAACACCTGTTCCTGAAACACCCGGCTCTTGCTCACCCACACAGCATGAGCCGGACTGATTTCGCCGGTGAACGCCGCCGCCAACTGACGCAAATCTGCAACGCTGCGCACGCGAGGGCAGAAGGGTTCGCCGTCGCAGTTCTGGCTGGTGCTGCGGTAGGTGGTCAGCAGCCGGTCCCACAGCCCGTCACGCACCTGTCTGATCGATTTGAGCTTCACATCCTGCACGCCCAGTCGTTGTTTCAGGCCCGGCTCATCCAGCGCTTCGCTGGCCAGCAATGCCTTGCCGAACATCAGCACTTCAGCGCGGAAAGCGGTGTCCATGCTCGCCTGACTGGTCAGCGCATCCGGCCAACCGGTGCGTTCCATATTGGCCAGGACCATCGAGCTACCTGCATCAGCAGCCCCTGCCGCGCGACAAATTCCGGCCCACAGCAACAAAATCGAGGCCATACGTAGCCATTGCATACTTAATTCCCTTTAAGCGTTGGACGGACGTTTCGAAACGTCCTACTGATTCTGGCGCGCACCATACAGAGGTTTGATGCGCTGCGCCTGACAAACCCGTAGGAAATTTGCCGTCTAAGGGTTTAGGCGTAAAAACCCTCGGGAAACGCGTAGGCTCGGTCCGAAAAGGCAGGTAAAACCCCTACAAACCCTGTCCATTGCGGCCGTATTGCCGCACTGCGTCGCCACCCTCATAGTTTGCGGCGCGGCTGAAACAGGGTGTCGACCTGCCGGCGAGACTGCCCGACTTCCTACAGGACTGACCTAAATGCAAGACCGCTATCGCCCACTCAAAACCAGCTACAGCGAAACGCCCGTCCTCGTCATCGACACCGCGGCCAGCACAGGTGCCATCCTCGACGCAGCGCACCAACGCCTGCGCGCAGCCAGCGATTTGCTCGAAACGCTTTATTGTCTGTGCTTCAAACAGGCCGACGTTAAAGACATCCCTCATATAGTGAATGCGCTTTATTTATTAACGCAGGATGGTTGCGAGCTCCTGGAAGTTGCCAAACAAAAAACAGAGCACTAAAACTTTAAATACACACTACAAATTCGGCAACAACTAACAACTTCATTATTTAAATAATTCCAACTAGCCTGAACGCTCTTAAATCAAACAAGAGCACTACAATGACTACATTAACTATTTTCTTTTGCGGTACCGGCTCGACCAAATTCGACAACCAAAACCCAACTTACTGGAATGGCGAACTGGTTTCGACACTGGCCTCCCATCATGCTGGCCGGGAGTTTGCCGAATGGGTCGTCATTGACGGCCCTGGCACCAGCAACCTGCAAGCTGATGAGCTGTTCACCAAATCCAAGGACTACGGCCTGAGCGGCACGCTGTTCGGCAAGGGCTGGGAAGAGAACGTCCAGCACGCCATCAACATCATCAAAGGCCAGTGTGACTGGCAACGTGACAAACTGACCGAGACCGAATACAACCGCCTGAAGGCTGCCGGCATTCCAATCGAAGACGTGATCGTCGAAGGCTCCTGGCTGTGGCGTAAATATAACTACGGCGACCGCAGTGTGACCCAGCAGAAGTTACAAGAACAAATCATTAAAACGTTTCGTAAGGACGGCATCATTCCCACCAAAGTTAACTTGGTAGGTTGGAGCCGAGGAGGCATTAGTTGCCATATGCTGGCCAATGCCATGTTCAAGGACAGCGCCTTGAAGAACATCCCGGTAAATATCTTTGCAATTGATCCGGTACCGGGTATCGGCAACTTCCAGGAAGACAGAGTAAAACTGAATGCCAATGTAAAAGAATACGTCGGCTTCTACGCCCGGGATGAGCGCTCCAAAGGCTTCAGCTGTGTCATCCCGCAAACGGCCACCGGCACCCGAACCCACATTTACCCGGTGCCCGGCCGCCATGGCACGCTGGTCGGCAACGCCGCAGCAGACGGTGTCAGCGGCCCTAAAGCGCTGGCCGAACCCGGCCTGATCGTCCGTCACTTTGCCGAAGTGTGCCTGAAGCGTTGGGGCGTGCCGCTAAACAAAACCCTCAACCTGACCCCGGTCGATTTGCAGAACCACCATAACGCCATGACCAGCGCCGCCGCGAAATACAAAACGATGGAAAAGTGCTCGTATACCTACTTCACCGAACTGGACCAAGGTGAGCGATACGTTTCGCTGGGTAGCAACGGGGTCAAGTTCTCGGCAGTGAAAGGCACGATCTATGCGCCGGCGACCGGGCTGACCACCAGCCTGCTGGATGTGGCGGCGTATCAGCATATTCGTTGAAGTGATGGGAACGGGGGTCGGCCAAGCTGATGGCGGAAAAAAGCGAGAAATTGCGTCGCGGAAAACTCCTATAGAAAGGGCCTAACCGAGGTTCATCTCGTTCCTACAAGCGGGGACTCTTTGTCGTCTATCGCTGCCCGGCTGCTCACACCTATAGTCGGGCTGTCGCTGCCAATTCAGCGACTCGGGCTTGGTCACCCGACAAAGAGAGTGCACATTCCCAATTGATTAGAGGTGTTCTTCAGTGACCACATTAAATCCGTTTCCAAACCGCTACCGCCCCCTCCAAACCAACCTCACCGATTCCCCGCCCCTGATCATCGACACAGAGGCCAATCCGCAAGACATCCTCGAAGCCGCCCTCCAGCGCATCCGAGCCTCCGGCGACCTACTCAAGACCCTACATTGCCAATGCTTCAAAAACGGTGACGTGGAAGACATCCCGCATATCACCCACGCCCTCTACCTGTTGACTCAGGACGGCTGCGACCTCCTGAAAGTCGCCCAACAACGCATGATGGGCTGGAAAGCACCCACCTGACGCCGTGCGAAGATCGTTCCCACGCTCTGCGTGGGAATGCCTCAAGGGACGCTCCGAGTTCCAGCTCTCAAAGGGACGCAGAGCGTCCCGGGCTGCATTCCCACGCAGAGCGTTGGAACGATCAAAACCCGGGGGTAACCATGAGCAAGTTTTTTGATGAGCTGATGGAAAGCGTGCAACAAATGAACGAGATCGTACGGAGTGAGCGCCAGCCTTCCCGCGAACTCCATGCCTGCAGCTCTGATCGACATCCAACACATCGCAAAATCAGGCTTAATCCGTCTCACGAAATGGCCCTAAACAGAAGACGCCCCATGAACCTCGCCCCCAACTTCCCCGACGACCACGCCATGCACCTGCTCATGCAGCTGCTGCACGAAGAACTCGGGCTGCCCGAACGCAAAACCATCAGCCTCACCACCTCGATCAACTTCGACCTGGGCTGCGACGGTGCTGATGCGCGGCATTTGATGGAAGCACTGGAAGAACAGTTCGGGGTCGACTTCGTGGACTACGACGCCTATCGCTACTTTCAGCCGGAAGGGTTTGATGTGCATCTCAAGCGCAGGGCAAAAGGACGCGGCGAAAAAGTCCCGCTGACCATCGGCATGCTTTACCAAGCGGTCAAGTTGCAATGGTGGGATACAAAAGCTCTGGAAGAGATCTAGCCGACCGCTTAAGTGGCAATATTCTGGCTGTTTTTAGCGATTTTAGTTGGAATAATGGCAGTTTCAATAATCCGCCTCCCACGTATATCTGGAGCGGCCGTACTGGCAGAGAGAGTCTTGCTACACGTTGGGGCAGCCCAGCAAATCACCACATAAGTGCTATTATTCTGGCAGTTAAAGCCTAAAAACGAAGGAATAATGGCACATGGCTAAGAAAACAGCCCCCCTGCTGCCGGCTGCATCCAGGTTGCTCGCCGAGTTTGGCGAACGACTCAAACTCGCTCGGCTACGTCGCAAGCTGACAGCCAAGCAAGTGGCTGAGAGAGCAGGCATGTCGCTGACAACGCTGCGCTCATTGGAGTCCGGCGGCTCGGGCGTGACGATGGGGGCCTATTTGTCCGTGATGCAGGTTCTGGGCCTGGAGAAAGACTTGAGCAAGCTCGCAGCAACGGATGAGTTGGGACGCCAGCTGCAAGACGCGCAATTAACCCCACGAGCGAGCGCCGCAACCAGTAAACGCCAACGAGTGCGCAACGTGACTCCAACGAAAGCATCGTCACCTATTCAAGACCGGACGACGCAAGCACCGGAAAGCCCCATTTCCGATTCGGATCTTGAGGTTGATTTCCCATTGAACACCCACTCTTTTTCCAATTTATTTACCAAGAAAAAATCTAAACCTGAGACGGATTAAAAATGACACTGATCGCGGTGTATGCCGATTGGGAAACCCTGCAAAGACCAAGGCGTCTTGGGTTTCTTCATGCCGGAAAGGCTCGCTCCACTAACGTGTTCGAGTTTGAGTACGACACCGCGGCTTTGGCCGATCCCGAGTTGAATTTCACGACGCTGGATCCCCGCATCAGGCTCTTCGAAGGGCGACAGTTCCCAGGACAGCACCAGACCCGCTTCGGCGTTTTTGCCGACTCAAGCCCGGATCGCTGGGGTCAATTGCTGATGAAACGCCGACTGGAACGGGATATCCGCGACGGCTTGGCCCCGAAGGGCAGCAAGCTGTACGAGTCGGATTTCCTGTTAGGCGTTCATGACCTCTATCGAGTCGGTGCTATTCGCTACAAGCTCAATGACGAAGGCAATTTTCTGGATGATCGAGATGGATTGGCGGCGCCTCCCTTTGTCGAGTTACGCGCGTTGGAGCAGGCAAGTCGAGCATTGGAAAACGATCCAGAAAACACCTCACTCGATGGGCGCGAGTGGCTGAGAATGTTGATCGCACCCGGTGGCTCATTGGGCGGTGCCAGGCCCAAGGCCAGTGTTGCTGACAAGAATGGTCATTTGTGGATCGCCAAGTTTCCGAGCACTCGGGACAACTATGACGTCGGCGGGTGGGAATTCGTGGTGAGTGTTTTGGCGAATCAATGCGGTCTGCGGGTGGCGAAGGGTATTGCACAACGCTATGCGAGCGACCACCACTGCTTCATGGTCAAGCGCTTCGACCGTACCGAAACGGGTGGGCGACTACATTTCGCCTCAGCCATGACCATGACTGACCGCGTGGACGGTGACGATGCATCGGTGGGCGCCAGCTATCTAGAGCTGGCAGAAGTACTCATGGAGCATGGCTCAGAACCCGAAAAAGATCTCCGCGAGTTGTGGTCGCGCATTGTGTTCAACATCCTGGTCTCCAATACCGACGACCACATGCGCAACCATGGTTTTCTCCTTGACCCCGGCCGGGGGTGGCGCCTGTCTGACGCCTACGACATGAACCCGGTAGCACACGCCGATGGGTTAAAGCTCAACATTACAGATGCCGACAATGCTTTGGATCTCGAACTTGCTCGTGAAGTGGCCGGGTACTTTCGGGTTAGCGGTGTTGATGCGGAAGAAATAATTGAGAACTTCCAAGAGGTGGTGAGCCAGTGGTCAAAAGTGGCTAGCGCAGCGGAGTTGTCGAAGCGCGAGCAAGACAATATGGCTACCGCGTTTCGTCTGTCTGCCAAGTGAGCCCCGTACTGCTCGTCTTTCATTGCCCACAAAAAAGCCGCCCCGAAGGGCGGCTTTTTCATTCGCTAAATCCAAGCCTTACAACTTAGGCCCAGCAGCCTTGATCGCGTCGCTCACTTCAAACTTCTTGAAGTTCTCAACAAACAACCCAGCCAATGCCTTAGCGGCTTCATCGTATGCAGCCTTGTCAGCCCAGGTGTTGCGTGGGTTCAATAGGCCAGTTTCAACGCCCGGTACGGCCAATGGCACGTCGAGGTTGATGGTGTCGAGGTGTTCGGTTTCAGCACCGATCAACGCGCCGCTCTGGATCGCTGCGATCACGCCGCGAGTGGTCGGGATGTTGAAGCGTTTGCCGACGCCGTAGCCGCCGCCGGTCCAGCCGGTGTTGACCAGGTAGACCTTGGAGCCGAAGCCGCGGATGCGCTTGATCAGCAGTTCTGCGTATTCGCCAGCCGGACGCGGGAAGAACGGTGCGCCGAAGCAGGTGGAGAAGGTCGACTTGATGCCGCTGCCGGAACCCATTTCGGTCGAGCCCACTAGTGCGGTGTAGCCGGACAGGAAGTGGTAGGCCGCTTGTTCTTCGCTGAGGATCGACACTGGCGGCAATACGCCGGTCAGGTCGCAGGTCAGGAAGATCACAGCGTTTGGCTCGCCACCGAGGTTTTTCTCGGAACGCTTGGCAACGTGCTCCAGCGGGTAGGCGGCGCGGCTGTTCTGGGTCAGGCTGACATCAGCATAATCGGCGTGCTTGGCGTCATCGATAACGACGTTTTCCAGGACGGCGCCGTGCTTGATGGCTTTCCAGATGACCGGCTCGTTTTTCTCGGACAGGTCGATGCACTTGGCGTAGCAGCCGCCTTCGATGTTGAAGACAACGCCTTCACCCCAGCCGTGCTCGTCGTCACCGATCAGGTAACGGCTTTCATCGGCGGACAGGGTTGTCTTGCCAGTGCCGGACAGACCGAAGAACAGGGTCACGTCGCCCGCTTCGCCGATGTTGGCGGCGCAGTGCATTGGCAGTACGTCGGCAGCCGGCAGCAGGAAGTTCTGCACCGAGAACATGGCTTTCTTCATTTCACCGGCGTAACGCATGCCAGCGATCAGCACTTTCTTCTGAGCGAAGTTGAGGATCACGCAACCGTCGGAGTTGGTGCAGTCACGCTCTGGCACGCACTCGAAGTTGGCAACGTTCAGCACTTGCCACTCATCACGGCCAGCCGGGTTGTACTTTTGCGGGTTGATGAACAGGCAACGACCGAACAGGTTCTGCCAGGCAGTCTGGGTGGTCATTTTCACGGCCAGGTAGTGATCGGCAGACGCACCTACATGAACGTGGGAAACGAAATGCTCTTGCGCATTGTTGAACGCTTCAACGCGGTCCCACAGGGCATCGAACTTGTCGGCCGGGAACTTGCGGTTGATCGGGCCCCAGGCGATGGAAGCCGAAGTGGATGGCTCGTCAACAATGAAACGATCGACTGGCGAGCGGCCGGTGCGGTGACCGGTGCGAACAGTCAGCGCGCCGGTATCGGCAAGCTCGCCCTCACCGCGACTCAGAGCTTCTTTTACCAGATCATCAACACTCAGATCGGTGTACACGGCGTTATTGGCTTGCGTCATGAGATTCCCCGTCGGCCAGTGGCCGAGTGTGCTCCAAACGTTTTGTAGTAGAAAGTCGTGCACTACTACCGCGACAAAAAGTGGGCCGGATTATGCCAGAAAAGCCCAAAAATAGTAGGGCCCTCCCGTCGTAACGGCGTTATTCCGGCACAAACCAGTGAATTTACCTGCGCTGAACCGTTTTAGTGACGGGTATCTGACGGTGTATCAACACCCGCGCCGGCGAATAATTGAACGATATCGGCGGCGTCGAACAGGTAGCGCTCGTTGCAAAACTGGCAATCAATCTCAATGTTGCCGCCATGTTCGATCACGAGCGACTGGGCATCTTCCAGACCCAAACTGACCAGCGCATTGGCAGATCGTTCGCGGGAGCAGCTGCAACGGAAGCGTAGTTTCTGCACATCGAACAGACGAACCTGCTCTTCGTGGTAGAGACGATGGAGGATGGTTTCGTTGTCCAGGCTCAGCAATTCATCGGCGGTCAGGGTGCTGCCCAGCGCGGTGATGTGTTGCCAGCTGGCGGCGCGTTCTTCTTCGTCTTTCAAACGATCGGCAGGCAGTTGCTGCAGCAACAGGCCACGGGCGCGACGACCATCGGCGTACAACCAGAAACGCGTACCGACCTGTTGGGACATCACGAAGTAGTTAGTGAAGCACTCCGACAGGGTTTCGCCATCGAGGTCGACGATGCCCTGGTAACGCTGGCCCTGGGTCGGGTCGACGGTCAGCGCCAATACGCCGTTGGGCATCAGGTCGGCGAGGGTCGCATCCGGGGCGATCTGCTCGGCCTCGTATCGGGCCAGGCCACGGATTTCGCGCTCGCTGGAGCACTCGATCATCAGCAGCGGGATCGGACCTTCGGAGCGGGCCTGGAGAATCAGCAAGCCATCGAACTTCAAGGTGCCAACCAACAACGACGCCGCCGCCATCAGCTCGCCGAGCAGTTGTGCAACCGGCTCCGGGTACGGGTGTTTGGCGAGCACTTCGGCATAACTACGCTCCAACCCGACCAGTTCGCCGCGGGTGTCGCTGTCATCGAAAATGAAGCGTTGGGTGTAGTCGGTATCCGGTAAATCGGTCATAGGTCTGGGTATCTGAAGTAATGACAAGATGATTTCAAACAGCGAGAAATTGCGCCTTCGCGGCACCATTTTGGTGCGCGATGTTCAGCCGTGAGGGGCATTTTATGAACAATCCGGGTTTGTTCCAAGCAAGGTGGAAACTCCGCCGGTTGGCTTTATGCAATTTTTTGCCTCTGGTACTGCTGGCCTTCTGGTTATGGCCTACGGGTCAGAGGCTGTGTGTGATTTTCGACGAGTGGCATTTGCACTGATGAAAAATCAGAGCAACGGCCTACTCGTCGTTGCTGCTTCCACGAAACTTGAACAAATCCCGTCGCTGCTTCTTGCTCGGCTTGCCATCGGTGCTCACGCCCAATGCGCCGGCCTTGCGCATGGCCGCAGCCGCCTCGCGCTTGGCGATGCTGGCTTCGGTCTCGGCATAGAGTGCCTGAGCCTCTGGTGCGCCACGGCGTACGATCGACAGCGCCTGAACCACCACCGTGCGTTCCTCGAACCCTGTGCGAATCTGAAACTCGTCGCCGATCCTCGGTTCCTTGCCCGGTTTGCAGCGCTCGCCCCGACAATGCACCTTGCCGCTTTCAATCGCCGCCTTGGCCAAGGCACGTGTTTTATAAAAACGCGCGGCCCACAACCATTTATCGAGACGGACTTTGTCGTCCTCTTCGCTTTTTTGTGCCATGGAATTTCCTCATTCTGAAATATTGCTGAACTGTACTACCGTTTCTGTCGTGCCATGAATTACGCCGGCTCGGATTACAATGCACACGTTCCAGTGCCTCCCTTGAGGGCTGGAAATCCGGGCCGTAGATATCTGTCGCCTTTTACCCATTATTCTGCGTGAATACCGCGAATTCGGCCGCTTGCGGCCTGAGCGGTTTCTACCGGTTGAGCACCTTTGAAGACATTTGACCATTTGACCGTTGTCGGTCTGCGCGAGTGGGTGGCGCTCCCGGATTTGGGAGTCGCGGGCCTGCGCGCAAAAATCGACACCGGTGCCAGCACCTCCAGCCTGCATGCCACCGATATCGAACCGTTCGAGCGCGACGGGGAACAATGGGTGCGCTTTACTGCTCACTTGGGCACGGTGGTGCAACTGCGTCACCGGCGCTGCGAAGCACTGCTGGTGACGATGAAAACCATTAAAAGCTCCAACGGCCACGCGCAGAAGCGTTACGTGGTCAGCACCACCCTGGCCCTCGGTGATCGGGTCTGGCGGGTCGAATTCACCCTCGCCTGCCGCAAGTCCATGCGTTATCGCCTGTTACTCGGTTCCAAAGCCTTGATCGACGGCCAGTTGGTGGTCAATCCGGGCATTAAGTACGTACAAGACAAGCCGGTGTTCCCGGTATCTACCTCCTCCACAGGTGTTGCATGAAGATCGCTGTGCTGTCGCGGAACCCGCGTCTGTATTCCACTCGTCGTCTGGTCGAAGCCGGTACCGAGCGAGGCCATGAAATGGTGGTGATCGACACCCTGCGCGCCTACATGAACATTGCCAGCCACAAGCCGCAGATCCACTACCGCGGCAAGCCGCTGGAGGGTTTCGATGCGGTGATCCCGCGGATCGGCGCGTCGGTGACGTTTTATGGCTGCGCGGTGTTGCGTCAGTTCGAAATGATGGGGGTGTTCCCGCTCAACGAATCGGTGGCCATCGCCCGCTCGCGGGACAAACTGCGGTCCCTGCAATTGCTGTCACGCCGGGGAATTGGTTTGCCGGTCACTGGGTTTGCGCACTCCCCGGATGACATTCCCGACTTGATCGAGATGGTCAACGGCGCGCCGCTGGTGATCAAGGTACTGGAAGGCACTCAGGGCATCGGCGTCGTGCTGTGTGAAACGGCGACGGCGGCGGAGTCGGTGATCGAAGCGTTCATGGGCCTGAAGCAGAACATCATGGTTCAGGAATACATCAAGGAAGCCGGAGGGGCGGACATTCGCTGCTTCGTGGTGGGCGACAAGGTGATCGCGGCGATGAAACGCCAGGCGAAGCCGGGGGAGTTTCGCTCCAACCTGCATCGCGGCGGCAGTGCCAGCCTGATCAAGATCACGCCGGAAGAACGCATGACGGCGTTGCGCGCGGCGAAGGTCATGGGGTTGGCGGTGGCGGGCGTGGACATCCTGCGTTCCAATCACGGGCCGCTGGTGATGGAAGTGAACTCGTCGCCTGGGCTTGAAGGGATTGAAACCACCACCAGCAAGAACGTGGCGGGGATCATCATCGAGCATCTGGAGAAGAATGGTGGGCCGAATATGACGCGCACCAAAGGCAAGGGCTAAAGCCAAGAGCCCCCTCACCCTAACCCTCCCGAAACGTCGGACCGCCCCAAAGGGGCGAGGGGACTTACCGAGGTGGCTTTCGCTATACATCGACCTGAGATTCCGAGTCGAACTCAGGCTTTGAAAAGCATGGAAATCGGCCCCCTTTCCCCTCTCCCCACTGGGGAGAGGGCTGGGGTGAGGGGTGGCTTTCAGTTACACCGCATCCCTCGGCAACATCAACCCAAGCGGCAACCGCACCCGCGCTTCCAACCCGCCACCAGAACGGTTACGCAGCTCAACATTCCCACCATGCATCGAAGCAATCCGCTTCACGATCGCCAAACCCAACCCGGTCCCCTTCCCGCCACGGGCACGGTCACCCCGAGTAAACGGATTGAAGATCGCTTCCAGCTCCGACGGATCAATCCCCGCCCCACGGTCCATGACACTCAACACCACATACGGCGCGCTGGTATCCCCGGACACATAAGCCGCCACCTCAACCCCGCTGCCCGCGTGATGCAAGGCGTTGCCAATCAGGTTGTTCAGCAGCCGCTTCATCGACACCCGACGCAACGGAAACGGCTGAATCGGCTCCAGGCGCAGACGCACTTTCTCTTCGTTCTGGTTGTACGGCGCCGCGACTTCGCGCACCAGATCGCTCAGGTCCACCTCTTCCACCGACTCGTCGCGACCATCGCGAATGAACGCCAGGAACTGGTCGAGAATCGCGTCCATGTCTTCGATATCGCGGACCATGTCGTCCGTCAGGTCGCTGCGGTCGCCCATGAGCTCCAGAGATAGCCGTAACCGGGTCAGTGGAGTGCGCAAGTCGTGCGACACCCCGGCGAGCATCAACTCGCGCTCACGCCCCGCCTGTTCGACGTCTTCGGCCATCTGGTTGAAGGCGCGGTAAACCTCGGTCATTTCACTCGGCGTGTCGCTGATCGGCAGACGCACACTGCGGCCCTGGCCGAGTTGCCTCGCGGCATAGACCAGACGTTTCAATGGTTGATTGAGCTGGCTGACGAAGATCCACGCCGAGGCGGTGGACAGCAGGCCGATGGCGAGGAACCAACCGAGCACATTCCAGATTTTCTGGCCGCGCAACGGATGCGGGTAAAGCGGCACTTTCAGCCAGCCATCACCCAGGCTTGGCGCCCGAACCCACAAGGCTGGCGGCGAGTGCATTCGCAATCGGACTTCGGTATCGGCCCCCAGCTCCGCCTGCATTTGCCGCTGATAGATTTCGCTGTAAGGCCAGTGTTGCTCACCTTCCGGCACGCCAGCACCCACTACCCGGATCAGGGTCGCGGCATCGGCAATCTTTGTGCGGTTTTCTTCATCGGCCGCCCAATAGGCGCGTAGCGTCAGGGCGACGCCGTGGCTGTATTGGCGGTCCACCAGCACGTCTTCGTTCATCAACAGATAAACCAGGGTCAGCGCCTTGGAGAACAGGACGACGATAAGCACCAGCCAAAGGGTGCGGGAGAAGAAACTCTGGGGGAACCAAACGGGGGTTTTCATGGATAACCGCTACACACTTGCAGGAGCGAGCGATGCTCGCATATTGCGGATCGCGAGTCTGCGAGCAAGGTCATCTGACCCGTTGCCCGCAAGACCCGCTCCTACAAATCACCGATCACTTGGTGGCGGCGCCATCCGGAACGAACACGTAACCCACGCCCCAGACTGTCTGGATGTAACGCGGTTTGGACGGATCGGGCTCGATCATCCGGCGCAGACGGGAAATCTGCACGTCGATGGAGCGCTCCAGGGCGTCCCACTCGCGGCCACGGGCCAGATTCATCAGCTTGTCGCGGGTCAGTGGCTGACGGGCGTTCATGACCAACGCCTTGAGCACCGCAAACTCACCGGTGGTGAGCATGTGCACTTCGTCGCCGCGTTTAAGCTCGCGGGTCGCCAGGGACAGTTCGTAATCACCGAAGGTCACGCTTTCGTCTTCGCTGCCCGGAGCGCCCGGCACTGGAGCCGACTGACGACGCAGGACGGCTTTGACACGCGCCATCAGCTCGTCCGGGTTGAACGGCTTGGCCAGGTAATCGTCGGCGCCCAGTTCGAGGCCTTTGATGCGGCTCAGCTCATCGCCCTTGGCGGTCAGCATGATGATCGGGATCTGGTTGTTCGCGGTGCGCAGGCGGCGGCAAGCGGTCAAGCCGTCTTCACCGGGCAGCATCAGGTCGAGGACGACCAGGTTGAACACTTCGCGCGCCAGCAGGCGATCCATTTGCTCAGTGTTCGGTACGGCGCGAGCGCGGTAGCCCTTGCTGACGAAAAAACGTTCCAGCAGGCTGCTCAGCCCTGGATCGTCGTCAACAATAAGAATTTTTTCGCCTTCAGCAATGTTTGCAGTGCTGCTCATTAGATGCTCCTTTGATCTCGGCGCGCATTATGGCGTAGCTGCCGTTATACGCACCGTGTGCATTGTTAGCAGATTTTTCCTTGATCGCCAGAAATCCGGCCTTTCTGCCTACAGCCTGCGATGCCCCCGAATGACAGAACGCTGGTTATAATGCGCGGCCTTTTGTGTCAGGCAACGTCTGATCATGACTGTAGGTGGCCGTTTTTTATTTTCATGGCACCGGCAGTAATTGTTCGATTTCACGGGTCAACGGGATACCTGTTGACCCAGGTAGCGGCGCAGGCCAGGCCGCTCAACCAGACTCGCCGAGCCCTTATCTCTGCGCCTGCGAGCCTGCTTTCACAATTTGTCAGGTGGTTTTATGGACAGCATCAACAGCCGCATCGCCGAGGAACTCGGCGTCCGCCCACAACAGGTCGAAGCGGCCGTCGCGCTACTCGATGAAGGCTCTACCGTTCCCTTCATCGCCCGTTACCGGAAAGAAGTGACCGGCAGCCTCGATGACATCCAGTTGCGTCATCTGGAAGAGCGTCTGCGCTACCTGCGAGAACTCGACGAACGGCGTATCAGCATCCTTGCCAGCATCCAGGAACAAGGCAAGCTGACCCCGCAACTTGAACGCGACATCAAACTCGCCGACACCAAAACCCGCCTCGAAGACTTGTACCTGCCGTACAAGCAGAAGCGCCGCACCAAGGGCCAGATCGCCCTGGAAGCCGGCCTCGGCGAGCTGGCCGACGGCCTGTTCAACGACCCGACCCTGACGCCAGACGCAGAAGCCGCGCGCTTCGTCGATGCCGAAAAAGGCGTCGCCGATGTGAAGGCGGCCCTCGAAGGCGCCAAATACATCCTGATGGAACGCTTCGCCGAGGACGCCGGCCTGCTGGACAAGCTGCGCAGCTACCTCAAGCAGGAAGCCACCCTCAGCGCCCGCGTCATCGCCGGCAAAGAAGAGGAAGGCGCCAAGTTCCGCGACTACTTCGAACACGATGAACCGCTGAAAAGCATGCCGTCGCACCGCGCGCTGGCGATTTTCCGTGGCCGCAACGAAGGCATTCTGAGTTCGGCGCTGAAGGTCGGCGACGAACTGCCGGGCACCATGCATCCGTGCGAAGGCATGATCGGTCAGCAATTCGGCATCCAGAACCAGAACCGCGCCGCCGACAAATGGCTGGGCGAAGTGGTGCGCTGGACCTGGAAGGTCAAGCTTTACACCCACCTCGAAACCGACCTGCTGGGCGAACTGCGCGATGGCGCGGAAACCGAAGCGATCAACGTGTTCGCTCACAACCTGCACGACTTGCTGCTGTCGGCGCCGGCTGGCCCGCGCGCCACATTGGGTCTCGACCCTGGCCTGCGCACCGGTTGCAAGGTGGCCGTGGTCGATTCCACCGGCAAACTGCTGGATCACGCCACGGTTTACCCGCACGTGCCGCACAACAAATGGGACCAGACCATCGCGATTCTGGCTGCCCTGTGCGCCAAGCATGCAGTGGACCTGATCGCCATCGGCAACGGCACCGCCAGCCGGGAAACCGACAAACTGGCCGCTGAGCTGATCAAAAAATACCCAGCCATGAAGATGACCAAAGTCATGGTCTCCGAGGCCGGTGCATCGGTTTACTCGGCGTCGGAACTGGCCTCGAAGGAATTCCCGGACCTCGACGTGTCGATCCGTGGCGCGGTGTCGATTGCCCGTCGCCTGCAGGATCCACTGGCCGAGCTGGTGAAGATCGATCCGAAATCCATCGGCGTCGGCCAGTACCAGCACGACGTGTCGCAGCTGAAACTGGCGCGCGGCCTGGACGCGGTGGTCGAAGACTGCGTGAACGCCGTGGGCGTCGACGTGAACACCGCCTCCGTGGCGCTGCTGGCCCGCATCTCCGGCCTCAACGCGACCCTGGCGCAGAACATCGTCAGCCACCGCGACGAACACGGCGCGTTCAAAACCCGTGCGGCGTTGAAGAAAGTCGCTCGTTTGGGTGAGAAAACCTTCGAACAGGCCGCGGGTTTCCTGCGCGTCATGAACGGTGACAACCCACTGGATTCGTCTGCGGTTCACCCGGAAGCCTATCCGCTGGTCCAGCGCATCGCCGCTGAGACCGACCGCGACATTCGCTCCCTGATCGGCGACGCCAGCTTCCTCAAGCGTCTTGATCCGAAAAAGTACACCGACGAAACCTTCGGTCTGCCAACGGTCACCGACATCCTGCAAGAACTGGAAAAACCGGGCCGCGATCCACGTCCCGAATTCAAGACCGCTGAGTTCCAGGAAGGCGTCGAAGACCTCAAGGACCTGCAACTGGGCATGATCCTCGAAGGCGTGGTGACCAACGTGACCAACTTCGGTGCTTTCGTCGATATCGGCGTGCATCAGGACGGTTTGGTGCATATCTCCGCGCTTTCGGAGAAGTTCATCAAGGATCCGCGTGAAGCGGTGAAGGCTGGCGACGTGGTGAAAGTGAAGGTCATGGAAGTCGACATCCCGCGCAAACGCGTTGGCCTGTCGATGCGCATGAGCGACACCCCGGGCGAGAAAATCGACGGTGCCCGCGGTGCACGTCCGGGTTCGGCGCCACGCCAGTCCCAGAACACCGCACCGCGCAAGGAAACCACGGCGGCGGCTCCGGCCAACAACGCCATGGCTTCGCTGTTCGCCAACGCCAAGCAGTTGAAGAAACGCTGATGGACATCCCGGCCGGGCTGACCGAAAGCGCTTTTTTCAAGTTGCTGGGGTGTCGCTTGCACAGTCTGGAGACCGGGGTGGCGCAAGTCGCCCTCGGGCTTGCACCAGAACTGCGCAATCGCGGCGGCAAGCTGCACGGCGGGGCCTTGTTCAGTCTGGTGGACATTGCCATGGGGCTGGCCTGTTCCAGCACCCATGGTTTTGACCAGCAGAGCGCAACCATCGAGTGCAAGATCAATTACATTCGCGCCGTCGCAGACGGTGAAGTGATGTGCACGGCGCGGGTGATTCACCCGGGCCGGCGCACGCTGGTGGTCGAAGCCGACGTGATGCAAGGCGACAAACTCGTCGCAAAAGCACAAGGCACCTTCGCTGTCCTATAGATGAATGCCATCAATTTGAGTTAATTTCGGCGCTGTGACCGTAGCGCCGAAATCCTCTGTAGGAGTGAGCCTGCTCGCGATTGCGGTGTGTCAGACGACTAAACGTTGGCTGACACTCCCTAATCGCGAGCAGGCTCACTCCTACAGGTGATTGCGGCGGCCGATCCTTTGCCGGCTGCCAGTAGTTTTTGCAGCTCAAAAACCAGGCGAAAACGCCAGTTTCAACTTCACCCTTGTAGACCGTCTTGCCCACCCCCATATTGGGGCGACTGACGCGTGAAGGAATCCAACTTGAGCGAACTTCTCAACCGCCGCCTGGCTCTGCTCGGCGAGCGCGCTAACCTCTCTCTGCTCGAACAGTGCCTTCACGGCATCGAACGTGAATGCCTGCGCGTGACCGACGAAGGTCGCCTGGCGCAAACGCCGCACCCGGAAGAATTGGGTTCCGCGCTGACCAACGAACAAATCACCACCGACTATTCCGAGTCGCTGCTGGAGTTCATCACGCCCGCCCTGCCCGATCCGGCGGATACGCTGGCGAGCCTGGACAAGATCCACCGTTTTGCCTACAGCAAGCTCGGCAACGAGTACCTGTGGAGTCCATCGATGCCGTGCCCGTTGCCGGCCGAGGAAGACATTCCGATCGCCTATTACGGCACCTCCAACATCGGTCAGCTCAAGTACGTCTACCGCAAGGGCCTGGCCCTGCGCTACGGCAAGACCATGCAGTGCATCGCCGGGATTCACTACAACTTTTCCCTGCCGGAAAAGCTCTGGCCACTGCTTAAAGAGGCTGAAGGCTTTGTCGGCACCGACCGCGACTATCAGTCGTCGGCCTACATCGCACTGATCCGCAACTTCCGCCGCTACAGCTGGCTGCTGATGTACCTGTTCGGCGCCTCGCCTGCGCTGGACGCCGGTTTCCTGCGTGGCCGCTCGCACCAGTTGGAACAACTGGACCCGGACACGTTGTATCTGCCGTACGCCACCAGCCTGCGCATGAGTGACCTGGGTTACCAGAGCAACGCCCAGGCCGGTCTGACGCCTTGCTACAACGATCTGGCCAGCTACACCGACAGCCTGCGCAAAGCGGTCGCAACGCCTTACGCGCCGTATGTCGAAATCGGCACGCATCAGGACGGTGAGTGGGTTCAGCTCAACACCAACATCCTGCAGATCGAAAACGAGTACTACTCCAACATCCGCCCGAAACGCGTGACCTACACCGGCGAACGGCCGATTCAGGCGCTGGTGGCCCGTGGCATTCAGTACGTTGAAGTGCGTTGCCTGGACATCAACCCGTTCCTGCCAATGGGCATCGATCTGCCGGAGTCGCGGTTCCTCGACGCATTCCTGCTGTATTGCGCGCTGAACGACAGTCCGCTGCTGACCAACACCTCGTGCGGCAACGCGACCTCGAACTTCCTCAGTGTGGTCAAGGAAGGTCGTCGTCCGGGCCTGCAACTGCAACGCGACGGTCATCCGGTGGACCTGAAAGAGTGGGCCAGCGAGTTGCTGGAGAAGATTGCACCCCTGGCGGCGATACTGGATCAGAGTCATGGCGGCGATGCCCATAGCAAGGCGCTGGATGCGCAACTGGCCAAGGTCAAGGACCCTTCGCTGACGCCATCGGCCCAGGTGCTGGTGGCGATGGCTGAGCACAAGGAGAGCTTTGCTCAGTTCTCCCTGCGTCAGAGCCAGGCACATGCGGAGTTTTTCCGCAGCGAGCCGCTTTCCAGTGAAGACCAGGCGAAATTTGAAGACCGGGCACGTTCGTCGCTGGCCGAGCAGATTGAGCTGGAGCAGAACGAAGTCGGCGATTTCGATGTGTTTGTCGGGTCGTATCAGGCGAGCATTCTGGCCATCAGTAACTGACCTCAAGATCCACCCCTCACCCTAACCCTCTCCCCAGAGGGTAGAGGGGACTGACCGAGTTGTTCTTAGAGCTACATCGACCTGAGAAATCGAGTCGAACTCAGGATTTGAAAGCAATGGAGATCGGCCCCCTTTCCCCCTCTCCCCCGTGGGGAGAGGGCTGGGGTGAGGGGGCGACCCACCAGACTGCACACAATGGCAAAATCTCCACTACCCTCCTACCCATTCCTTAGAATTTTCCGCTCATAAGCTAATTCGAAAAAGTTATTTATTTTCGGATTCTTAGATCATTTAGTCTCCTTTTCACGCCGACTCTCGGTCGCCTGACAAGGAGCTTCTCAATGAAACTGACTTTCCCCCTTCGCCTCCTGGCGGCCGCGTCTCTGGCTGCGGTGAGTTTCTTTGCCCAAGCGGCTGACGTCACCGTCGCCTACCAGACCACCGTAGACCCGGCGAAAGTTGCCCAAGCCGACGGCGCATACGAAAAAGCCACAAACGCCAAAATCGACTGGCGCAAATTCGACAACGGCGCCGACGTCATTGCCGCCATCGCTTCCGGCGACGTGCAGATCGGTTACCTCGGTTCCAGCCCCCTGACAGCGGCGATCACCCGCAAAGTCCCGGTAGAAACCTTTCTCATCGCCACGCAGATTGGCGCTGCTGAAGCCCTGGTGGCTCGCGACGGTTCCGGGATCAAAACCCCACAAGACCTGATCGGCAAGAAAATCGCCGTGCCGTTCGTGTCCACGGGTCACTACAGCCTGCTGGCCGCGCTGAAGCACTGGAACATCGATCCATCGAAAGTCACCGTCCTCAACCTTGCCCCGCCAGCCATCATTGCCGCGTGGAAACGCGGTGATATCGACGCCACTTACGTGTGGGACCCAGCCCTCGGCGTGGCCAAGGAAAACGGCAAAGTGCTGATCACCTCCGGTGAACTGGCCAAGTTCGGCGCGCCGACCTTTGATGCCTGGATCGTGCGTAAAGACTTCGCCGAGAAGCACCCGGAAATCGTCACCGCGTTCGCCAAGGTGACGCTGGATGCCTACGCCGACTACCGCAAAGATCCAAAAGCCTGGCTCGCCAACCCATCCAACGTCGACAAGCTGGTGAAACTCTCTGGCGCCAAGGCCAGCGACATTCCATTGCTGCTGCAAGGCAACGTCTTCCCGCTGGCGGCTGATCAGGTGATCACCCTCGGCGCGCCGACCACCAAGGCCATCACCGACACCGCCGCGTTCCTGAAAGAACAAGGCAAGGTTGAAGCCGTGCTGCCGGATTACGCCCCGTATGTCAGCGCCAAGTACATCACCAACTGATCGGAGTTAACCGCGATGGCTTTGCTTCAGCTGGAGCGCATCAGCGCACAGTACCCCGGCGCCGCCGAACCGGTACTGGCGGATATTTCCTTGAGTCTGGGGCCCCAGCAATTGCTGGTCGCCCTCGGCCCGTCCGGCAGTGGCAAGACCTCGCTGTTGAACTTGATTGCCGGTTTCGTCGAGCCCAGCGCCGGGCGCATCACCCTCGATGGCGTGCCGGTCAAAGGCCCGAGCGCCGAGCGCGGCGTGGTGTTCCAGGATGATGCCCTTCTGCCTTGGCAGGACGTGCTGGCCAACGTCGGCTTCGGCCTGGAACTGGCCGGCATTGCGCGGGAAAAACGTGAACTGCGCGCTCGGGAAATGCTCGCTTTGGTGGATCTGTCCGGTTTCGAAAACCGTCGAATCTGGCAACTCTCGGGCGGCCAGAAGCAACGTGTCGGCCTGGCCCGCGCCCTTGCTGCTGACCCGCGCGTTTTGCTGATGGACGAACCCTTCGGCGCCCTCGATGCCTTCACCCGCGAACAAATGCAGGAGCTGTTGCTGCAAGTCTGGCAGCGCACCGCAAAACCGGTATTTCTGATTACTCACGACATCGAAGAAGCGGTGTTTCTCGCCACGGACCTGATTCTGCTGGCGCCGAATCCTGGGCAAATCGTCGAACGCCTGAGCCTGGATTTCGGTCAGCGTTACGCCGCCGGGGAGTCCGCTCGATCGATCAAGTCCGACCCGCGCTTCATCGAAACCCGCGAACACGTGCTCGCCAAAGTGTTCTCCCAACGCAGCGCCGCCCAGCGGCAGGAGACCGTATGAGCAGCTATGAGATTCCGGCCGTCACGGTCAAACCGCACTCGACGGTGATTCCTGTTCGTCGCAGCCTCAGTACTCGCTGGATCAGTCTGCTGACACTCGTCGCACTCGTGGTTATCTGGTGGGCTGTCACCGCCACTGGAATGATCGAACCGCTGTTCCTGCCGCCACCTTCCGCCGTGCTGCAAAAAGGCTGGCTGCTGGTGACCACCGGCTACATGGATTCAACGTTGTGGCAGCACTTGGGCGCGAGTCTCAGCCGAATCGGTCTGGGCCTGGGATTCGCGGTGCTGACCGCCGTGCCCGTTGGAATCGCCATCGGCCACAACCGCATTGCTCGCGGCATTCTCGATCCGCTGATCGAGTTCTACCGCCCTATCCCACCGCTGGCTTATCTGCCGCTGATCGTGATCTGGTGCGGCATTGGTGAGCTGTCGAAAGTCTTGCTGATCTACCTGGCGATCTTCGCCCCGATCGCCATCGCTACGGCGACCGGCGTGCGTACCGTCGACCCGGCCAAATTGCGCGCGGCGCAGTCCTTGGGCGCGACCCGGGCGCAGTTGATTCGCCATGTGATTCTGCCGAGTGCGTTGCCGGACATTTTGACCGGTGTGCGGATTGGCCTGGGTGTGGGTTGGTCGACGCTGGTTGCCGCCGAACTGATCGCCGCCACCAGCGGTTTGGGCTTCATGGTGCAGTCGGCCGCGCAGTTCCTGGTCACCGATGTGGTGGTGCTGGGGATTCTGGTGATCGCGCTGATCGCCTTCGCCATGGAAATGGGCCTGCGCGCCCTGCAACGCAAACTGGTGCCGTGGCATGGCCAGGCGCACTGAAAAATCATCATGGGAAAAACCCTGTGGGAGTGAGCCTGCTCGCGATAGCGCAGTGTCAGGCGACATGGCAGTGGCTGATACACCGCTATCGCGAGCAGGCTCACTCCTACAAAAGCTCTACACCCCGGATTGAAGAGAAAGACCATGAGCAACCTGACCATCGTCCCCTTAAGCTACGCCCTCGGCGCGCACATCAGCGGCGTCGACATCAGCCAGCCGCTGAACCTGGAACAGCGCGACGCTATCGAGCAGGCGCTGCTTGAGCATCAAGTGTTGTTCTTCCGCGATCAGCCGATCACACCGCAGCAGCAGGCACGTTTCGCCGCCAATTTCGGCGACCTGCACATTCACCCGATCTACCCGAATGTGCCGGAACAGCCGGAAGTGCTGATCCTCGACACCGCCGTCACCGACGTGCGCGACAACGCGATCTGGCACACCGACGTGACCTTCCTGCCGACGCCGGCCTTGGGCGCGGTGCTCAGCGCCAAGTTGTTGCCTGAATTTGGTGGCGACACGCTGTGGGCCAGCGGTATTGCGGCGTATGAAGCGCTGTCCGCGCCGATGAAAACCTTGCTCGAAGGGCTGACGGCCACCCACGATTTCACTCGTTCGTTCCCGCTGGAGCGCTATGGCAACGCGCCCGAAGCGCTGGCCCAGTGGGAAGAAGCGCGCAGGAAAAACCCGCCGCTGTCACACCCGGTGATTCGCACTCACCCGGTGAGCGGACGCCGGTCGTTGTTCGTCAATGAAGGCTTCACGTCGAAGATCAATGAGCTGTCGGAAACCGAAAGCGAGGTGATTCTGAAGTTTCTGTTTGCCCACGCGACACGTCCGGAATTTACCATTCGCTGGCGCTGGCAGAAGGACGACGTGGCGTTTTGGGATAACCGCGTGACACAGCATTACGCCGTGGATGATTACCGGCCGGCGCGGCGGGTGATGCAGCGGGCGACGGTGTTAGGGGATGTGCCGTTTTTCCGATAAGACCCTGAATCCACCCCTCACCCTAACCCTCCCGAAACGTCGGACCGCCCCAAGGGGTAGAGGGGACTGACCGAGGTGTTCTTTCGAGCTACATCGACCTGAACTATCGAGTCGAACTCAGGCCTTGAAACCACTAAAGATCTGCTCCCTTCCCCCCCTCTCCCCCGTGGGGAGAGGGCTGGGGTGAGGGGTGGATCTAACTGCTCCCCCCACTTCAAATCACTCCGCCGTCGAAGGCTTCTCCCAAAGATTAACCCCGCCCTCCTGGGCAAACCGGTCGATCTCCGCCAGCTCTTCAGCGCTAAAACTCAAATTCTTCAACGCCCCGACGTTCTCGATAATCTGCTCCGGCCGGCTCGCACCGATCAGCGCCGACGTCACCCGTGGATCGCGTAGCGTCCACGCCAAAGCCAACTGCGCCAGGCTCTGACCGCGACGCTTGGCGATCTCATTCAGCGCACGCACATGAGCGATGTTGGCTTCGGACAGGTGCGAGGACTGCAACGAACCACCGCCCGGACGATTAACCCGCGCATCCTTCGGAATGCCGTTGAGGTATTTGTCAGTCAACAGGCCCTGCGCCAGCGGCGTGAAAGCAATCACCCCAGTGCCGAGCTCGTCGGTGACATCCAGCAGGTCTTTTTCCACCCAACGATTGAGCAGGTTGTAAGCCGGTTGGTGAATCAGCAACGGGACTTTCCACTCTTTCAACAGCGCGGCCATTTCACGGGTTTTAACCCCCGAGTACGAGGAGATACCGATGTACAACGCCTTGCCCTGTTGCACCGCGGTGGCCAGTGCACTGGCGGTTTCTTCCAGCGGCGTGTCCGGGTCGAAGCGGTGGGAGTAGAAGATGTCCACGTAATCCAGGCCAAGGCGCTGCAGGCTCTGATCAAGGCTGGCCAGCACGTATTTGCGCGAACCGCCGCCCTGGCCATAAGGTCCGGCCCACATGTCCCAACCGGCCTTGCTGGAGATAATCAGTTCGTCGCGATACTGCTTGAAGTCTTCACGCAGCAAACGACCGAAATTGATCTCGGCGCTGCCATAAGGGGGGCCGTAGTTGTTGGCCAGGTCGAAATGGTTGATGCCAAGATCAAACGCGGTACGCAGCAACGAACGCTGAGTGTCGATCGGCGTGCTGTCGCCGAAGTTGTGCCACAGGCCCAGAGACAGAGCCGGCAGCACCAGCCCGCTGCGACCCACGCGGCGGTAAGGGATGGAGTCGTAGCGGTTTTCGGCAGCGGTGTAGGTCATCGAATCCTCTCTTGTCTGTCTTGAAGTTGGTATCGACTGCTTCGCAAGTTGCCCAGCATACGCCCAGACAAACGCCGATAAACCTCGGACTCGAGGAAATGCTGAAACGTTTCAGATATTTCATCTTAGCCACCAGTTGATCGTTCTCTGTATAGGAGCGATCAACATTTACGCCGACAACTCACGCAGGGCAGCAGCAGCCAAAAAGCCAGACCTTGAGCTGTACCGCTGATCCCGCCTGACTGTTTGATCGATACGCTCAAGCAACTGCTCAGGCAGTGTGGCATTGAAGCGCACCGACTTGCCGAAGTAAGGCGTGATATCAAATTCGACCACCCCCCACACGCCGCCCGCGTAATCAGGGTTATCAAGATGAGCGTCGATCTCATGCACCTGCGGCAGTGGATCGCCATCGGCCACCAAGCCTTCGTAGTGCAACGACAGCGCTTCCTTCACGTTTTCAAATGCCTGCGCCACAGTACCGCCCGCGGAGAAACAACCCGGCACGTCCGGGATAATTACTCCGTATTCTGAGTCGGCATCCTTGTGCAGAACGACCGGGAATTTCATTTCGGTAAGTCCTTCCTGTGATGTGGCCCGCTCGGGGCTTTCATATCCGGTGTCGGGTCTCATTTCAGACCCGCCTGTTTCAATATGCTGTTGATCGTTCCTTTTGGAAGATCCGAGTCCGGGTGCTTTATCGTCACCCTCCCTAGTTTGCATGGATGTTTGTACTGATGATGGCTGCCTTTCACGGCCACCAGATACCAACCATCCTCCTCGATCATCCTGATCATTTCCCGACTTCGCATCACCTTCGTCCTTGTGGGCAGCATCTGCTGTGCACACTACGCGACGAAGCTTCACACCAATACACACCATACACACTCTGATAAATATTAGCCTATCGTGCAGAGGCCTGATTTGCCCTATGGACCAGCGGCTACCGCGCCCCCGCAAACACTTCCCCCAGCCAATCCACAAACACCCGAACCCGTGGCGACATGTGTCGGTTGTGCGGATACAACACCGAAACCGGCATCGGCGGTGGTGGCGTGTCGATCAGGACTTCCTGCACCAAGCCCTGGGAAATCTGCGTTTCCATTCGGTAATGCGGGCACTGGATCAGGCCCAGCCCGGCGATCGCCGACGCCGCATAAATTTCCGCGCCGAACACTGAAAGCGCGCCATCGATAGCCACTTCCTTCAGTTCGCCATCAACCATGAATTCGAAGGGAAATAACTTGGCAGTCGTGCGCGAGACGTAGTTCACGGCACGATGATGTTTCAGGTCGTCGAGGCTTTTCGGTTCGCCGTATTTGCGCAGGTACGCGGGGCTGGCGCAGGTGATTTGGCGCAGATTGGCGACGCGACGGCCGATCAGCGCGGAGTCGCCCAAAGTGCCGGCGCGCAGCACGCAGTCGACGCCTTCAGCGATCAGGTCGACAAAGCGGTCGGCCTCGCTGATGGACAGTTCGATGTCCGGGTAGCGCGCCATGAACTGCGGCAACGCCGGGATGACGAAGTGCTTGGCCAGCGTGCCGTGCAGATCGACGCGTAACCGCCCTTTCGGCGCCACCCCGCGAAACGCCAGTTCGGCTTCTTCCAACTCTGCCAGCAATTGCACACAACGCTGGTAATACGCCTCGCCATCCAGCGTAGGACGCACCTTGCGAGTGCTTCGCTCCAGTAAGCGCGTACCGAGCCAGGCTTCGAATTGATTGAGCGTGTGGGTCAGCGTCGCCCGCGGCAGGTTCAGGTCGTCGGCAGCCAGCGTGAAGCTGCTGCGCTCGTAGATCCGCACGAAAACCTTCATCGCCTTGACTTGATCCATTCGGGTCTCCTGGCGCTCGATTGTTGGCGATTATTGAACAGTCAAGGCAACTCTCGTGCATTTATCCGCCTGAGTAAACATGTGAATCTGGCTTCACCCCAAGCCATCCACTTCCAAGGAATCACCGCCATGACTAACCAAACTTCGAAAGTTGCCATCGTGACCGGCGCCTCCCGCGGCATCGGCGCGGTGATCGCCAAACAACTGGCCAACCAGGGTTTCGCCGTCGCCATCAACTACGCCAGCAGTGCCACCGAAGCTTCAAAACGGGTGGTCGAATTGCGTCAGGCCGGGCACCAGGCCATAGCGATCAAGGCGGATGTAGCGAACGCCGACGACGTGCGCCGGATGTTCGACGAGACCGAAACACAATTGGGCAAGGTCGATGTGCTGGTGAACAACGCCGGCATTCTCAACGTGATGCCGCTGGCGCAGCACACGGATGAGCTGTTCGACCAGACCTTCAACATCCACGCTCGCGGCACGTTCAACACCCTGCGTGAAGCCGCCACCCGCCTGAACACTGGCGGACGGATCATCAACTTCTCCAGCAGCACTGTCGGCATGAACCTGCCGGGCTACGCGGTGTACATCGCCAGCAAAGCGGCGGTGGAATCCCTGACCCAGGTGTTCGCCAAGGAAATGCGCGGGCGCAACATCACCGTCAACGCCGTGGCCCCCGGCCCGGTGGCTACCGACCTGTTCCTGCACGGCAAAAGTGAAGAGCAGATTCAGACCTTCGCCAAGATGGCCCCGCTGGAGCGTCTGGCTCAGCCAGAAGACATCGCCCGCGTTGTGTCTTTTCTGGTCGGTCCTGATTCGGCTTGGGTCAACGGGCAAATCCTGCGCGTTAACGGTGGGTTGGTCTAAGGGCTGGCTCCGCTCCACCGGGATGCCTGGCCTATGCTCGATATGACGATGGAGCTCTTCTCTTGATCAGGAGTACACACCCATGCACACCACCATCATCATCACCTTCGGCCTGATCCTGCTGGCATTGATGTTGTTCATCGGCGACAAAATCGGCTTCAGCCAACAGACGCTGACTTACAGCTTCGTGGTCCTGTGGCTGGCGCTGACGTTGATCAACGGCGCCGTTGGCATGGTCACTGCCGGCCAGTCACTGAGTTCGGAACTGATGATCGGCACGGTGGTGTTCAGTGTGCCGGTGGCGGCGCTGGTGCTGTACATGGTGTTGAGCGCCGAGACCTGAAAAAGGCCCGGCGCCACCGGTTCTCGATCAACGCACCAAATGCAAGAACTGCAGGTGCCGTTCGTACTGATCAAGGATGTCGTTGATGATCTGGTCCTTGGTGTAACCCACCAGATCGTAGTCCTGACTGCCCTCGCTCAAATGCACTTCGGCCCGGTAATAGCGCCGGTTATTGAGTTCCTTGGAACCCATGCCGCCACGGGCGAAGGACGGCGTGAAGTAGCCGCGCATCTGCACCTGATAAATGAACGGAGACTCCTCGCCATGACCGATTTCCAGGCTGACGTTGTCGTTGGCCGGGTCCGGCTGAGTGACCACGTTCAAGCCCTTCTCGACGAACACCGCCGAGACTTCTTCAATCGCCGGGCGCACCGTCGTATCGAGGAAGCGATAGACCTCATCCCGTGACGGGAAATGCACGGCCTGACTCAGGCGTTGACGCCAGCCGCCACGCCGCGATCCGGACACCGGTGCAAGGGAATGCAGTTGCGCGATCTGCTTCTGAGACTCCAGGTAGAACGCCTTGTGCAGCCCCCACATCATCAGCAGCAAGATCATCGAGAACGGCAACGAGGTCAGCACCACTGCGGACTTCAGCGCATCGATACTGCCGGAGAACAGCAGCGCACTGGTCACCAGCGCGGTCATTGCGCCCCAGAACACTCGCAGCCATTTCGGCCCGTCTTCATCGGGATTGCCGCCCTTGGCGGACAGTGTCGACAGCACCACGGTGCCGGAGTCGGCAGACGTCACGAAGAACACGAAGCTGATGAACACCGTGACCGCGATGACGGTTTTGCTCCACGGGTAGGTTTCCAGCAGCAAGTAGAGGGTCATCGATGGGTTATCGATGGCCGACATGCCGAGGGCGCTCATGCCGTGATTGAGGACTTGATCGATGGCGCTGTTGCCGAAGATCGACATCCACGCGAGGGTGAAGCCGAGCGGAATCAACAGCACGCCGAAGACGAATTCGCGGATGGTCCGGCCACGGGAAATCCGTGCGATGAACAGGCCCACGAACGGCGACCATGCGATCCACCAGGCCCAGTAGAACACCGTCCAGCCGCCCAGCCAGTCGCTCGGTTTGTCGTAGGCGTACAGGTCGAAACTCTTCATCGGCAAGGCGCCGAGGTAGTCGCCGATGTTCTGGATCAGCGTGTTGAGCAGGTGCTGGGTCGGGCCGGCGAACAACACGAACAACAGCAGCGCGCAGGCCAGCAGCATGTTGATGTCGGACATTACGCGCACGCCTTTATCGACGCCGGACACCGCGACGATGATCGCCGCGCCCATCATCAGCGTGATCAGGCCGACCTGAATCCACTGGGTGTGAGCGATGCCGAACAGGTAGTCCAGACCCGAGTTGAGGTGCAACACGCCAAAGCCCATGTCGGCACCGAGGCCAAACACCGTGGCGATGATGCCGAAGCCGTCCACCGCGTAACCGATGGGGCCGTTGATGCGCTTGCCGATCAGCGGATAGAGCGCCGAACGCAGCGCCAATGGCAGGTTATGTCGATAAGCGAAGTAGGCCAGCGCCATGCCGACAAAGGCGAACACGCCCCAGCCGTGCAGGCCCCAGTGCAGAAACAGAATCTGCATTGCCTGACGCGCCGCATCCGCCGTGCCGGCTTCGCCTTGCGGCGGTTGCGCCAAATGGGTCAGCGGTTCGGACACGCAAAAGAAGAACAGCGTGATGCTGATCCCGGCGGCGAACAGCATGCCGGCCCAGGACAGGTAACTGAATTCGGGTTCGTCGTGGTCGGCACCGAGCTTGATCTTGCCGTAGCCAGACAAGGCGGTGACCACCACGAAGACCAGATACAGGGTCATCGCGAGCATGTAGTACCAGCCGACCGTGTTGGCCGCCCAGTTTTGCGCTTCCAGAAGCCAGGCGCCGGCCTTTTCAGGCATGGCGATGACGATGACGCCGAACAGCAAAATGAACGTCGCCGAGAAATAAAACACCGGCGGATTCATGCGGACCTGACCGCTGGCGGGGGTGGACGATGCACTCATGAAAGGTGCACCTCGAGGGGGTAAAACAGGGCAATCAATAACGGACTCGGCAAAGGCAAGCCTCCTGTTGTGAGCGGGCAGCAAACCGACGGTTTAACTTGAATGAGCGTTCAAGTTAAACATGAATAGGGTGCTAAGGACTAATCGCAAGGCTCGGCGGTACTGTTCGTACGCTAGCTCAAGGATGGGTATGACGCGGGGTTGGGGGAATTCGTTCAGTGAAAATTGGCGGAATGCCATTATCTCCGTACAGATCTGAGATCCACCCCTCACCCTAACCCTCTCCCCAAAGGGGCGAGGGGACTGACCGAGGTGTTTGGTAGACATTCTGCGACCTGAAATCCCGAGTCGAACTCAGGATTAGAAAAGCATGGAGATCGACCCCCTTTCCCCCTCTCCCCTATGGGGAGAGGGCTGGGGTGAGGGGTGACTCTTAGATCAGACAAAAATCCATCGACCGCCCTACTTCTGCGTCCCGTCATCATGCTGCAGATTCGCCTGAGTCAGGTTGCTCCCCGCCGGTACGCTGCGGGTCAGCCAGACATTGCCGCCGATGGTCGAGCCCTTGCCGATGGTGATCCGCCCCAGAATCGTCGCACCGGCATAGATCACCACGTCATCCTCGACAATCGGATGTCGCGGTTGCCCCTTCTGCAACTGACCGTCTTCATCCGCCGGGAAGCGCTTGGCGCCCAACGTCACGGCCTGATAAATCCGCACACGCTCGCCGATGATGGCGGTCTCGCCGATCACCACACCCGTCCCGTGATCGATGAAGAAGCTGCGGCCAATCTGCGCGCCAGGGTGAATGTCGATGCCGGTAGCCGAGTGAGCGATTTCCGCGCTGATCCGTGCCAGCAGCGGCAAGCCGGCCCTGTACAAATGATGGGCCAGGCGATGGTGAATCACCGCCAGAATCCCCGGATAGCACAGCAACACTTCATCGACACTGCGAGCCGCCGGATCGCCGTGATAGGCCGCCAGCACGTCGGTGTCGAGCAGACTGCGCAGCCCCGGCAATGCGAGGGCGAAGTCCTGAATGATCTGAATCGTCTTGGCTTCGACTTCAGTGTCGGCCTGGGCACTGTGGCGAGCGGCGTAGCGCAATTCGAGTCGCGCCTGTGCCAGCAACGCGTTCAACGCAACGTCCAGCGTGTGGCCGACGTAGAAGTCTTCACTCTCCTCGCGCAAATCCACCGGACCGAGGCGCATCGGGAACAACGCACCACAGAGGGCTTCGAGAATCTCTGCCATGGCCGCTCGGGAAGGCAACTCGCGACCGCCCTGTTCGGTGCTGGCGCGGCCATTTTGTAGCCGCCACTGATCACGCGCCGTGCGCAGTTGGCTGACGATGGTCTGCAGTTGCCAATGACTGGAACGCTCGCTCACGGTAAAAACTCCTCACGGGCGGCCGGACTGTCTGGCCGCGTTAACCGCGATTACTTTACGGCATGGTCTGGAAGCCGAATTAAGAACCGATTGTGCTGTGCTCAGCACTTTTTGGCATAAGGCCGATTGGCAGTTGCCCCGCTAAATGGGCGTGCCTATAGTCCTGTCATCTCCCTCCGCCAGTACGGACCCCATGATCAAACAACAGCTTGCCCGCTTTAACCGCCTCGACCTGCTCGGTCATCCTACCGCCCTGGAAAAACTCGAACGCCTGTCGACCTGGTTGGGCCGCGATGTGTACGTCAAGCGTGATGACCTGACGCCGCTGGCGATGGGCGGCAACAAGCTGCGCAAACTCGAATACCTGGCGGCCGATGCGCTGGCACAAGGCGCCGACACCTTGATTACCGCTGGCGCGCTTCAGTCCAACCACGTGCGCCAGACTGCCGCCATTGCGGCCAGGCTTGGCCTGGGCTGCGTAGCCCTGCTGGAAAATCCCCTGGGCACCGACGACGCCAACTATGTCGGTAACGGCAATCGACTGTTGCTGGACCTGTTCGACGCCAAGGTCGAGTTGGTGGAGAACCTCGACAATGCCGACGAGCAATTGCAGGCGCTGGCCGACCGTCTACGTAACAACGGCAAGAAGCCATATCTGGTGCCGATTGGGGGCTCCAATGCGTTGGGCGCTTTGGGTTATGTGCGTGCCGGGCTGGAATTGGCCGAGCAGATCAAGGACACCGGGCTGACATTCGCGGCCGTGGTTCTGGCCTCGGGCAGTGCCGGGACCCATAGCGGTCTGGCGTTGGCGTTGAGTGAAGCACTGCCGGATTTGCCAGTGATTGGTGTCACGGTTTCTCGCAGCGATGAAGACCAACGCCCGAAAGTCCAAGGCCTGGCTGAGCGCACTGCCGAGCTGCTGGGCGTGAGCCTGCCAGCGAGTTTCAAGGTCGAGTTGTGGGACGAGTATTTCGGCCCGCGCTACGGTGAACCGAATGCCGGGACGTTGGCCGCCGTGAAGCTGGTGGCGAGTCAGGAAGGTTTGCTGCTGGACCCGGTTTACACCGGCAAGGCCATGGCGGGTTTGCTCGATGGCATCGGTCGTCAACGCTTCAACGAAGGGCCGATCATCTTCCTGCATACCGGTGGGGCGCCGGCGTTGTTTGCCTATAAAGACTTTTTGTAGCCGATCGTCGTGTGGCGACTGCATATACTGACAAAGAATAACAAGCGCGATATTTATTATTTTCCAATCTAAAGGCGCCATCATATAGTCACGCCGCAGGCGAATTTGCAGCGAGACGCATACGATGCTTTAGGGCAGGATATTGCAGTCGTTCAAATCCCGAATTTGCCAACATTCCTAAAAGCGTCTTCATAAGAAAACACAGGGGCTTGTCATGAATTTTTCCGCACTACGACGAAATCTGCTGGTAGGTTCGCTGGGCCTGGCGCTGAGCGCCGGCCTGTTGGGGCAAGCGGTTGCCGGTGAGCAACTGCAAAAAATCAAAGACGCTGGCGTGATCAACGTTGGCCTGGAAGGCACTTACCCACCGTTCAGTTTCGTCGACGCCGACGGCAAACTGGCCGGCTTCGAAGTCGAGTTCTCCGAAGCCCTGGCCAAAGAGCTGGGCGTGAAGGTCAAACTGCAACCGACCAAATGGGACGGCATCCTCGCGGCGCTGGAATCCAAACGTCTGGACGCCGTGATCAACCAGGTGACCATCTCCGAAGAGCGCAAGAAGAAGTATGACTTCTCCGAGCCGTACACCGTTTCCGGGATTCAGGCGCTGACCCTGACCAAGAACAAAGACACCATCAAGACCGCCGCCGATCTGGCCGGCAAGAAAGTAGGCGTAGGTCTGGGCACCAACTACGAGCAGTGGGTGAAAGAGAATGTGCCTAAGGCTGACATTCGCACCTACGAAGATGATCCGACCAAGTTCCAGGATCTGCGCGTCGGCCGCATCGACGCCATTCTGATCGACCGCCTCGCCGCGCTGGAATACGCCAAGAAGGCCAAGGACACTGCCGCCGCCGGCGAAGCGTTCTCCCGCCAGGAAGCCGGTATCGCCCTGCGCAAAGGCGAGCCTGAGTTGCTGGCAGCAGTGAACAAGGCCATCGACAAGCTGCGTGCCGACGGTACGCTGAAAAAGCTTTCGGAAAAATACTTCAGCGCTGACGTCACTCAATAATGGAAGAAGCTTTCCAACTCGCGCTGGATTCCGCGCCCTTCCTGCTGAAGGGCGCGTACTACACGGTGATCTTGAGCCTGGGCGGAATGTTCTTCGGCCTGGTGATGGGCTTCGGCCTGGCATTGATGCGCCTGTCGCGCTTCAAACTGGTGAGCTGGATTGCCCGCATCTACGTGTCGTTCTTTCGCGGCACGCCGTTGCTGGTGCAACTGTTCGTGATCTATTACGGCTTGCCGCAATTGGGCATCGAACTTGATCCGCTGCCGGCGGCCCTGATCGGCTTCTCGCTGAACATGGCGGCCTATGCCTGCGAAATCCTCCGCGCCGCGATCAGCTCCATCGAGCGCGGTCAGTGGGAAGCCGCCGCGAGTATCGGTATGACCCGCGCGCAGACCCTGCGCCGGGCCATCCTGCCGCAAGCGATGCGCACGGCTCTGCCACCGTTGGGCAACAGCTTCATTTCGCTGGTGAAAGACACCGCGCTGGCAGCCACTATTCAGGTGCCGGAACTGTTCCGTCAGGCGCAGCTGATTACCGCCCGTACCTTCGAAATTTTCACCATGTACCTTGCCGCCGCGCTGATCTACTGGATTCTGGCCACGGTGCTTTCGCACCTGCAGAACCAGTTGGAAGCACGGGTCAATCGGCACGACCTGGAGTCCTGACCCAATGATTGTCGTGGAAAAACTGACAAAGCAGTTCAAGGGTCAAGTGGTGCTCAACGGCATCGATCTGCAAGTGAAGGAAGGCGAGGTCGTGGCGATCATCGGGCCTAGCGGCTCGGGTAAAACCACGTTCCTGCGTTGCCTGAATTTTCTGGAAGAACCCACCAGCGGCCGGATCAAGGTCGGTGACATCGAGATTGATGGCAGTCGTCCGTTGAACCAGCAGCAAGGCCTGGTGCGGCGTTTGCGCCAACACGTGGGCTTCGTGTTCCAGAACTTCAACCTGTTCCCTCATCGCACCGCCCTGGAAAACGTTATCGAAGGCCCGATCATCGTAAAGAAGATCCCGCACGCCGAAGCCGTTGCCCTGGGTAAAAAGCTGTTGGCCAGGGTTGGCCTGGCGGGCAAGGAAGACGCTTACCCGCGACGCCTTTCCGGTGGTCAGCAACAGCGTGTGGCGATTGCCCGCGCGCTGGCGATGGAGCCGGAAGTGATTCTGTTCGACGAACCCACCTCAGCCCTCGACCCGGAGCTGGTGGGTGAAGTGCTGGCGACCATCCGCAGCCTCGCCGAAGAGCGACGCACCATGGTCATCGTCACCCACGAAATGGGCTTTGCCCGGGACGTGGCGAACCGCGTAGTGTTTTTCGACAAGGGTGTGATCGTTGAACAAGGCGAAGCCAAGGCGCTGTTTGCCAATCCGAAAGAAGAGCGAACGAAGCAGTTTCTCAGCAAGTTTCTGAATAACGCCCACAACTGAAATATCGCTTCACTACTTGTTAACTTCCATGGATGGAAGTGACAACCATCCCTGCTAACAAAACCTCTCGATATATTCTCTTCTCTTATTCATCTATCCGAACAATAGATAAATTTTTATTGCCGCGTGCGGTACATATATATGTCCTGCAACAGAATAACCTCGCCTAAAATCCGCCAAACCCCGCGCCCTCACCGACCCGGCCTTCGCCGTCAGCAACGCACTAAAAGCCCGTAAAACAACGTCAAGTTCGACAGAGCGGTGCAGCTTATTAACTTCAACGCGTAGGATTTTTCTGAATAACACTAGATATACCACTTAACTAGCCAACTCTATTGACACCTATTCAAGCGCACTCTTATCTAGTCTCCAACAGGCGTTGAACCTCACACTCATTCATTATTAAACCTCACAAATAGTGAATGACTTTGTTGCTCGGTAATTCACGCCTTCCGAACTTTCAGAAACGGACTTTCGCTGCAAGGCTTCAAGGAGATCCCCATGACAAGCACTTCGAACAAACCCGAACTTGCGGCCCCGACCCTGGCGCAATCTCACAAGACCTGCATCAACATCACCTCGGCGACGCACCTGCTGATCGATGTGGCGCCCTACTCCGGCATGGACGAAGGCGACCTGATCGAACTGTTCTGGGACAACTGCTACGTGGCCTCCAGAGTGCTGACGGCCGACGATGTCGGTCAACCGGTCCAACTGCGTGTGCCCGAGAGCTTCATTGCCAATGGCACCTCACGCATTCACTACCGGATCATGCAGATCGGGCAAGGGCCAACCCTTTCAGCCGCCAGGCGGGTGCAAATCAAACTCGATTGCCCCGGCGGCCAACCGTCTGCGCTGTGCGGCGATGAAAACCAGGGGCTGGAGCCCGTAAACATCCCCGAAACCATTCGCCGTCAGGGGGTCAATCCGAACCAGATCAAGCGCGGCGTTCCGTTGACCATCGAGCCTTACCTGAACATGGCCGCCGACGACGAAATCACCCTGCGCTGGGGTGATGTGCGCATGGATCTGCCACGACTCAAGGCCGGCGATGTCGGCCAGCCGATCCAGGTCTGGGTGCCCCCGGCGATCATTCTCGAAGCCGGCGAAGACCTGCGGCTGGAAGTGACTTACTGCATCCTCGACCGGGTGGGTAATAACTCCCGCTGGGCACCACCGCGCAGGCTGAAGATCGGTTGCGCCAATCCGTATTTGAAGGCCCGGCCAAAAGAGATACTCATGGCCGCCGAACCCCGCCTGGACTGAGGGTTTTCTGTGGCGAGGGAGCTTGCTCCCGCTGGGGTGCGAAGCGCCCCCCAAACCTGTGATCGTGTGCTTTCAGTCAAAGCATGGTGACAAATTGGCGACTGCTGCGCAGTCGAGCGGGAGCAAGCTCCCTCGCCACAGGGTCTGCGCTAACCAACCTTCTATGCATATTCCTAAAAGTTAGTTTATTTATTTTTTATACATGCTTAGGGTATATGCACCGGACCACCGGACATTCTTGTTTTCGTTCGTCGCAACCATCGCGACGTTTCCATGAGATGTGAGGTAGGTATGGTCCGGAACACAATCACCCCAGTGCAGATCGCCAGGGCATTGCGTGCAGCCAAGGAGCGGCACTGATGTCCAGTCTGGCAGATGCAATCGTCCAGAGTGATCTGGACATCGCCCCCCTGTTGTTGCCCGCACAGGTTTTGCGCAACGACGCACAAGCCATCAAGGCCGCCCATGAGCTGGCGCAAGTCGCCCGCCTGCAAGCGGCCAAACGCGACCAGCAGCGCAAGCTGCCGTGGTCGGAAATCGAACAGTTCACCCGCAGCGGCCTGGGCAGCATTGCCATCCCGCGCGAGTACGGTGGCCCGCAGGTTTCATTCGTCACCGTTGCCGAAGTCTTCGCGATCATTTCCGCGGCCGACCCGGCACTGGGACAGATCCCGCAGAACCAGTTCGGCATTCTCAACCTGGTGCTCGGCAGCGCCACTGAATCGCAAAAAAAGCAGCTGTTCAAAAGCGTGCTCGACGGCTGGCGGATCGGTAATGCGGGACCTGAGCGCGGCACCAAAAACACCCTTGAACTCAAGGCACGAATCACCGCCAGCGGCGACGGCTTCGTCCTCAGCGGGCAGAAGTTCTATTCCACCGGCGCCCTGTTCGCCCACTGGGTCGCGGTCAAGGCGCTGAACGACGATGGCAAGCAGGTGCTGGCCTTCGTCCGCCGCGGTACACCGGGTCTGCGCATCGTGGATGACTGGTCAGGCTTCGGCCAACGCACCACTGCCAGCGGCACCATTTTGCTCAACAACGTGCAGGTCGATGCCGAGCTGGTGGTGGATAACTGGAAGATCAATGACAACCCGAACATTCAGGGTGCCGTGTCGCAGCTGATTCAAGCCGCCATTGACGCCGGCATCGCCCGGGGCGCCATCGACGACGCCATCGCGTTCGTGAAAACCCGTGCACGGCCGTGGATCGACGCCAAGGTCGAGCGGGCCAGCGACGACCTCTATGTGATCGCCGACATCGGCAAGCTGAAGATCGAACTGCACGCCGCCGAAGCGCTGCTGCGCAAGGCCGGGCAAGTGCTCGATCAGGTCAACGCCGCGCCGCTCACCGCCGAGTCCGCCGCCCGCGCCTCGATTGCCGTGGCCGAAGCCAAAGTCCTGACCACCGAGATCTCGCTGCTGGCCAGCGAAAAGCTTTTCGAACTGGCCGGCAGCCGCGCCACCCTCGCCGAATTCAACCTCGACCGCCACTGGCGCAACGCCCGCGTGCACACGCTGCACGACCCGGTGCGCTGGAAGTATCACGCCGTCGGCACCTATCACCTGAACGGCACGCTGCCCGCCCGGCATTCCTGGATTTAACGACCAGAACGCTTTTGACCAGATCTCTGGAGAAACACATGACTCTTTCTCACCACGTCGCGGTCATAACCAGCGATGAGCAAGCCCTGATCGTCGCCAGTGACCTGGCCGAAGATTTCAAACGCGACAGCGCCCTGCGCGACCGCGAACGCCGTTTGCCACACCCGGAACTGGAAGTGTTTTCCCGCTCGGGTCTTTGGGGCATCAGCGTGCCAAAAGAATACGGCGGCGCTGGCGTTTCCAACGTCACGCTGGTCAAGGTGATCGCGCTGATCGCCCAGGCTGACGGCTCCCTCGGCCAGATCCCGCAGAACCATTTCTACGCGCTCGAAGTGTTGCGGGTGAACGGCAGCGAAGAGCAGAAAAAACGCCTGTACGCAGAAGTGCTGGCCGGCCAGCGCTTCGGCAATGCCCTCGCGGAACTGGGCACCAAAACCGCCCACGACCGCGCCACCAGCCTGACCCCTGATCTGCATGGAGAACGTGACGGCTATCGCATCAACGGCCGCAAGTTTTACGCCACGGGCGCGATTTATGCCCAGCGCATCCCGACTTCGGTGGTGGATGAACACGGCGTTCAGCAACTCGCTTTCGTCCCTCGTAACGCCAAGGGTCTGACGGTGATCGACGACTGGAGCGGCTTCGGCCAGCGCACCACCGGCAGCGGTTCGGTGGTGTTTGAAGATGTCTACGTCGCCGCCGAAGACGTGATCCCGTTTCAGAGCGCGTTCGAGCGCCCGACCACCGTCGGCCCGCTGGCGCAGATTCTTCATGCCGCTATCGACACCGGTATCGCCCGCGCCGCCTATGAAGATGCGCTGCATTTCGTGCGCACCAAGACCCGGCCGTGGATCGATTCCGGCAACGACAAAGCCACCGAAGACCCACTGACCCTCAAGAGCTTCGGCCACTTGAGCATTCGTTTGCACGCCGCCGAAGCCTTGCTGGAACGCTCCGGCGAATTCCTCGACAAGGCTCAGGCCCAAACAAACGCGGAGACCGCTGCCGCCGCGTCGATTGCCGTCGCCGAAGCCCGCGCCATCAGCACCGAGATTTCCCTCGCCGCTGGCAGCACGCTGTTTGAACTGGCCGGTAGCCAGGCAACCCTGATCGAACATGGTCTGGACCGCCACTGGCGCAACGCTCGGGTACACACGCTGCACGACCCGGTGCGCTGGAAATATCACGCGGTCGGCAATTACTACCTCAACGATGAAAACCCGCCACTGCGGGGGACCATCTGATGGCAGATGCCAAAAAGAAGATCCTGCTCAATGCGTTCAACATGAACTGCGTCGGGCACATCAACCATGGTCTGTGGACGCATCCACGGGATAGCTCCACTCAGTACAAAACCATCGAATACTGGACCGAACTGGCGCAATTGCTGGAGCGTGGGCTGTTCGACGGCCTGTTCATCGCTGACATCGTCGGCGTGTACGACGTCTATCAAAACTCGGTAGACGTGCCGCTCAAAGAGTCGATCCAACTTCCGGTCAACGACCCGCTGCTGCTGGTTTCGGCCATGGCCGCAGTGACAAAAAACCTTGGCTTCGGCCTCACCGCCAACCTGACTTACGAACCGCCGTATCTGTTCGCCCGACGCATGTCCACGCTCGATCACCTGAGTCGCGGCCGGGTCGGCTGGAACATCGTCACCGGCTACCTCGACAGCGCCGCCAAGGCCATGGGTTTGAGCGAACAAGTGGAACACGACCGTCGTTACGACCAGGCCGATGAATACCTGCAAGTGCTCTACAAACTCTGGGAAGGCAGTTGGGAAAACGGCGCGGTGCTTAACGATCCGCAGCAGCGGATCTACGCGCAGCCCGAGAAAGTGCACAAGGTGGAGCACAAGGGCGAGTTCTATCAGGTCGAGGGTTATCACCTCTGCGAACCCTCGCCGCAGCGCACGCCGGTGCTGTTCCAGGCCGGCAGTTCGGATCGCGGTTTGCTGTTCGCCGGGCGACATGCCGAGTGCGTGTTCATCAGCGGCCAGAACAAACCGTCGACCAAGGTTCAAGTGGACAAGGTGCGCGCCAGTTCCGTCGAGGCCGGGCGCAACCCCGAGGACATCAAGGTGTTCATGGGGCTGAACGTGATTGTCGGCGCCACCGAAGAGCTGGCCTGGGCCAAGCACGCCGAGTACTTGAGCTACGCCAGCGCCGAGGCCGGCGTGGCGCATTTCTCGGCGTCCACCGGGATCGATTTCTCCGAATACGAAATCGACGAGCCTATCCAGTACGTGAAGAGCAACGCGATCCAGTCCGCTACCAAGAATCTGCAAAACAACGACTGGACCCGCCGCAAATTACTCGAGCAACACGCCCTCGGAGGTCGCTACATCACCGTGGTGGGCTCGCCTGAGCAGGTCGCTGACGAGCTGGAATCGTGGATCGCGGAAACGGGGCTGGATGGCTTCAATCTGACGCGGATTGTTACGCCGGAAAGCTATGTGGATTTCATCGACCTAGTGATTCCGGAACTGCAACGCCGAGGGTCGTACAAGACCGCTTACGACAGCGGCAGCCTGCGGGAAAAACTGTTTCACGCAGAGGCGCATTTGCCTGAGCAACACACTGGCTCGACGTATCGACGCTGATCCCTGTGGCGAGGGAGCTTGCTCCCTCGCCACAAAATGCGCGCACACATTTAATAATTGACTGGAAAATCCAACATGAAAAAGACCTACCTCTCTCACCCAGTCAAAGCACTGGCCCTGGCCCTTGGCCTTTTCAGCTCCATCACCTTCGCCGCCGACGCGCCGCTGAAGGTCGGCACCACCGCCGCTTTCGCTATTCCCCTGGAAGCCGCCGTCGAAGAAGCCAAGAAACAAGGCCTGCAAGTCGACCTGGTGGAGTTCAGCGACTGGATCGCGCCCAATGTCAGCCTCGCCGCCGGTGACATCGACGTGAACTACTTCCAGCACGTCCCGTTCCTGGAAAACGCCAAGGCCGCCGCCGGTTTTGACCTGGTGCCGTTCGCGCCGGGGATCATCAACAACGTCGGTCTCTACTCGAAGAAATACAAAAGCTTCGACGAGCTGCCGGAAGGCGCCAGCGTGGCGATCGCCAACGACCCGATCAACAGCGGTCGTGGTTTGCAACTGTTGGCCAAGGCCGGGCTGATCACGCTTAAACCAGGTGTTGGCTACAAGGCCACCGAAGAAGACATCATCGCCAACCCGAAGAAAATCAAAATCCTGCAGGTCGAAGCCGTGCAACTGGTACGCGCGTATGACGACGCCGATCTGGTCCAGGGTTACCCGGCCTACATCCGCCTGTCGAAGACCTTCGATGCCGGCTCCGCCCTGCTGTTCGACGGCCTCGATCACAAGGAATACGTGATCCAGTTCGTGATCCAGCCGAAAAGCAAAACCGACCCGCGCCTGATCAAATTCGTCGACATCTACCAACATTCGCCAGCCGTTCGTGCAGCGCTGGATAAAGCCCACGGCAAGCTCTACCAAGCCGGCTGGGAAAGCTGAATATGACGGCAGCCACCCAACTGCGACTGGAAATTCCAGAGCCTCATAACGCCATACAAACCGAACTGCACCCGGACCTGAATCGCGCTCACGTACGCTTCATCGGTCTGGGCAAAACCTACAACGGTCAGCAAGGTCCGGTCGCCGCGCTGCACGGCATCGATCTGGCGATCCAGCGCGGTGAGGTGTTCGGCATCATCGGCCGCAGCGGCGCCGGCAAGTCGTCGCTGATTCGCACCATCAACCGCCTGGAACAACCGAGCACGGGGCGCGTGCTGATCGATCAAGTCGACATCGGCGAGTTCGATGAAGACCGCCTGGTGGCGCTGCGTCGGCGCATCGGCATGATCTTCCAGCACTTCAACCTGATGTCGGCCAAGACGGTTTGGCAGAACGTCGAGTTGTCGCTGAAAGTTGCCGGTGTGCCCAAGGAAAAACGCGAGCAGAAAGTCCGCGAATTGCTGGAACTGGTGGGCCTGCAAGAGAAGCACAAGGCCTACCCGGCGCAGCTTTCCGGCGGACAGAAACAGCGCGTCGGCATCGCCCGCGCCCTGGTGCATGACCCGGCGATTCTACTGTGCGACGAAGCCACTTCGGCGCTGGACCCGGAAACCACACAATCGATCCTCGGCCTGCTGCGCGAGATCAATCAGCGCCTGGGCCTGACCATCGTGCTGATCACCCACGAGATGGCGGTGATTCGCGATATCTGTGATCGGGTCGTGGTGCTTGAGCACGGGCGAATCGTCGAGCAAGGCCCCGTCTGGGAAGTCTTTGGCAATCCGCAGCACGAGGTCAGCAAAACCTTGCTGGCGCCGTTGCAACACGGTTTGCCGGAAGAACTGCAAAGCCGCTTGCAGGCACATCCACAGTCTTCGGACGCCGCTGTTGTGCTGCGTTTGCAGTTCACCGGCAGCGCCAGCGATGAACCAGATCTGGCCGCGTTGTTCAGTGCCCTCGGCGGTCGCGTGCGTTTGCTGCAAGGTGGCGTGGAACGGATTCAGGGCCATGCCCTCGGGCAATTGCTGCTGGCGGTGACCGGTTCGTCCCTCGGCGCAGAGGAATTGCGTCAACGCGCCGGCCACTGGGCGCAACAGGTGGAGGTGCTGGGTTATGTGGTTTGATCGCTTGCTGCAAGGCTTCATCGACACCTTCCTGATGGTCGGCGTGTCGTCATTGATCGCGCTGCTGGCGGGCATTCCGCTGGCGGTAATTCTGGTCACCAGCTCCAGGGGCGGCATCTACGAAGCACCAGCGCTGAACCGCGCATTGGGTGCGTTCGTGAACCTGTTCCGCTCGATTCCGTTTCTGATTCTGATGGTGGCGCTGATTCCGTTTACCCGGCTGATCGTCGGCACCACGTATGGCGTTTGGGCGGCCGTGGTGCCGCTGACCATCGCCGCTACTCCGTTCTTTGCGCGCATTGCCGAAGTCAGTCTGCGTGAGGTCGATCACGGGTTGATCGAAGCAGCGCAGGCGATGGGTTGCCGGCGCTGGCATATCGTTTGGCATGTGTTGTTGCCTGAGGCATTGCCGGGGATTGTCGGCGGTTTCACCATCACCCTGGTGACCATGATCAACTCATCGGCCATGGCCGGAGCGATTGGTGCCGGCGGGTTGGGCGACATCGCTTATCGGTACGGGTATCAGCGATTTGATAGCCAGATCATGTTGACGGTGATTGTGTTGCTGGTGGTGTTGGTGGCGGCGATTCAATTGGGCGGGGATCGGCTGGCGCGGGGGCTCAACAAGCGCTGAGTCTGGCTCAAGTCATTGGTCGTCAGTGATATCGCTATCTGCCTCATGGCGTATATTCGGCAAATCCCAATTGCCTGCGCAGCCGACCATGAAACAGACCCCCACCGACCTCGAGCAGATCACCTCCACCACCCTGGGCCATTACAACTCGGTGGCTGAAAGTTTTCGCGAAGGGACTCGCGATCATGATGTCAGCCAGAACATTGATGCGCTGCTGCGGCATATTCAGGGGGCGGCACCGTTCGACATTCTCGACTTTGGCTGTGGGCCGGGTCGTGATTTACAAACCTTCACGCGCATGGGCCACACCGCTGTCGGGCTTGATGGCTCGGAGAAGTTTGCGCAGATGGCGCGCGAAGACAGTGGTTGTGAGGTCTGGCAGCAAGATTTTCTGAAGCTGGATTTGCCGGCTGAGCGCTTTGACGGGATCTTCGCCAATGCGGTGTTGTTTCATATCCCGCGTCAGGAACTGCCTAGGGTGTTGAAGGAATTGCGCGGGGCTTTGAAGCCGGGTGGGGTGTTGTTCAGTTCCAATCCGCGTGGCGAGAATCAGGAAGGGTGGAATGGGCCGCGTTATGGGGCGTACCACGATCTTGAGACGTGGCAGCAATTGCTGACGGCGGCGGGGTTTGTAGAGTTGGAGCATTACTACCGGCCGGCGGGGCTGCCGAGGGAGCAGCAGCCTTGGTTGGCGAGTGTTTGGCGTAAGGTGTGAAGACTTAAGACTTGCTGTGTCCGTACTGGTGCCTTCGCGAGCAAGCCCGCTCCCACATTTGACCGAGTTGTTCAGACGAACGCGGTCAAATGTGGGAGCGGGCTTGCTCGCGAATAGAGCGCGCAGCGCTCTGCTTTACCGGGCCTCTTTCTTCGGTTCGCGGATTTTGTACCAGGCCACATAAAGCGCCGGCAAAAACAGCAGCGTCAGCAACGTCGCAATAATAATCCCGCCAATCATCGCGTAGGCCATCGGCCCCCAGAACACTTCCCGGGCGATAGGAATCATCCCCAGGCTCGCCGCCGCAGCCGTCAGCAGAATCGGCCGGCGACGATGCTCCGTGGCTTGCACCACCGCATCCCACGGTGCATGACCGTCCTTCTCCAGGGCATCGATCTGCGTCACCAGAATCACCGAGTTGCGGATGATGATGCCGATCAGCGCCAGAATCCCCAGGATCGCCACAAAGCCCATCGGCGTGCCCGTCGGGATCAGCGCTATCACCACGCCAATCAGCCCGAGCGGCGCGACGCTGGCCACCAGGAACAGCTTCTGCACGCTGTGCAACTGGATCATCAGGAAGGTCGCCATCAAAAACAGCATCAACGGCACAACCTTGGCAATCGGCCCCTGGGCCTTGCCGCTTTCTTCGACGGTGCCGCCGGTGGCGACCTTGTAGCCCACCGGCAAACTGGCGGCGAATTTGTCGATGTCGGGTTGGAGTTGTTTCACCAGATCGGTCGGCTGAATTTCGTCGCGCACCGCAGCCTTGATGGTGATGGTCGGTTTGCGGTCGCGGCGCCAGACCAGCGGTTGCTCAAGTTCATAGCGCACGGAGGCGAACGCCAGCAACGGAATCGACGTGCCGCCCGGCGTGACGATCTGCAAATTCTGCAGGGTTTCCGGGGTGCCGCGTTCGGCGTCTTCCGCACGCCCCACCACGTTGATCAAGTAGATATCGTCATCGACCTGAGTCACTGGTGCACCGACCACGATGCTGTTCATCAGGTTGGCCACGTCTTCCGACGACAGTCCCAATTGCCGTGCCTTGTCCTGTGCGATGTCGATGCGCAGGACTTTGCCCGGTTCGTTCCAGTCGTAAATGATCTCGCCGATGTGCGAGTTTTTATCCAGTTCGGTGGCCAGGGCGATGGCGTGCTTGCGCACCTGATCAATGTCCTTGCCGCTGACCCGGTACTGGATCGGCCGCCCCACCGGCGGGCCCATTTCCAGCGCCTGGACGTAGCTGCCGATACCGACAAAATCCTTGCGCAGCCGCTCGCGCAAGCGCTGGCTTAGCGCGTTACGCGATTCCAGACCTTTGCTGACGATCACCAGTTGCGCGTAGTACGGGTTCTGCAATTGCTGGTCGAGGGGCAGGTAGAAACGGATCGCACCTTCGCCGATGTAGGTGCTCCAGCGCACGATGTCCGGGTCGCCCTTGAGCGTCGCCTCGAGCTTGTCCACCGCCTTGCGGGTTTCGGCGATCGAGGCGTTTTGCGGCAGGTTCAGGTCGACGAGGATCTCCGGACGGTCCGAAGACGGGAAGAACTGGTTCTGCACGAACTGCATGGAAAACACCGACGCCACAAACAGCGCAACGGTGATGCCGATCGCCCACCAGCGATTGCGCATGGCCCAAAGCAAGCCGTAATTGAACGCCCGACCGATGCGCCCCGGTTCTGCGTCGTGAGGTTTCACATTGGCGCTGAGGATGTGCACGCCGATCACCGGGGCGAACAGCACCGCGACAATCCACGACACGATCATGGCCACCGCGATCACCGCGAACAGCGTGAAGGTGTACTCGCCGGCCGAGCTCGCGTTCAAGCCGATGGGCACGAAACCGGCCACCGTCACCAACGTACCGGTGAGCATCGGGAACGCGGTCGAGGTGTAGGCGAACGTGGCCGCTTGCTCCTTGGTCTCGCCCATTTCCAGGCGCGTGACCATCATTTCGACAGTGATCATCGCGTCATCCACCAGCAGTCCGAGCGCAATGATCAGCGCACCGAGGGAAATCCGCTGCATGGTGATGCCGCTGTATTCCATGAAGACAAAGACCATCGCCAGCACCAGCGGAATCGAGCACGCCACCACCAGACCGGCGCGCACGCCGAGGCTGATAAAGCTGACGATCAGCACGATCACCACCGCTTCGAACAGTGCGCTGGTAAAGCCGCCGACGGCTTTTTCCACCACTTCGGCTTGGTCGGAAACGTTGTGCACGCCGACGCCCACCGGCAGATCGGCAGTCAGGTCGGTCATGCGCTGGTGCAGCGCTTTACCGAACGCCTGAATGTTGCCGCCCTTCTTCATCGCAATGGCGAGGCCGATGGCTGGATGGCCGTTAAAGCGGAATTCCGGTGTCGCCGGGTCAACGTAGCCACGGCTGATGTCGGCGACATCGGCGAGGCGGTAGAAGCGGTCGTTGAGTCGCAGGTTGACGTTTTCCAGGTCTTTCTCAGAGGCAAACTGCCCCGTCGTACGCACGGAAATCCGCTCGGGGCCTGCCTCGATCACCCCGGCCGGGGTCACCGCGTTTTGCGATTGCAGGCTCTGCACCACCTGACGCTGATCGATGCCCAGCGCCGCCAGTTTGCGGGTGGAGAAGTTCAGGTAGAGGACTTCGTCCTGCTCGCCGACCATCTCGACCTTGCCCAGCCCCGGCACTTCGCGGATCTCGGCGCGGACCTGCTCGACGTAATCGCGCAATTGGCGCATCGACAAACCGTCGGCGGTAAAGGCGTACACCGAACCAAACACATCACCGAACTCATCGTTGAATCCCGGTCCTTGCAGGCCTTGGGGGAAGTCGCCGCGAATGTCGTTGATCTTCTTGCGCACCTGGTACCAGATTTCCGGAATGTCCTTGGCGCTGGTGGTGTCACGCAAGTTAACGAAGACCGTCGACTCACCGGGGCGGGTGTAGCTTTTCACGTAGTCGAGAGAATCGAGTTCTTCGAGTTTTTTCTCGATCCGGTCAGTGACCTGCTTGAGGGTTTCTTCCTGGGTCGCGCCCGGCCAGCGGGTCTGGATCACCATGGTTTTGATGGTGAACGACGGGTCTTCCTCGCGGCCCAGGTTCAGGTACGAGAACACGCCCATCAGCAGCGCGACGAACATCAAATACCAGACAAACGACTGATGCTTGAGGGCCCATTCGGATAAGTTGAAACTCCCTTTCATTGCGGGCTGTCCTCATCGATTTTTACTTTTTGCCCCGGTTTCAGGCTGTTCACGCCGGCACTGACCACTCGCTCGCCGGACTTCACGCCGTTGGCCAGGACCATCGTTGAATCCGTGCGGCTGATCAGGCTGACGTCTCGCGGGGAAACGGTTTGGGTCTGCGGATCGACGACCCAGATCCGCGACTTGCCATCGACTTCCTGAAGCGCGGTCAGGGGCAGCTCGATACGCGGTTTGATCGTGGAGCTGAGGGTCACGCTGATCGCCGTGCCCAGGCGAAACCCCGGCGGCGTGTCGGCCAGTGTCAGGCGGGCGCGACGGGTGCGGGTGGCGCTTTGGGCTTGAGGTTCGATTTCGCGAATGATGGCAGTGGTGGTGACGCTCGGCTCGAGCTGGACAGCCACCTGAAACACCACGTCTTCCGGCAACTGGTCGACCAGGGTGTCTGGCAGGTCGATCACCGCTTCCTTGATGTCCGGCTGCGCCAGGGTCACCACTTGCTGGCCGGCGCTGACGACTTGCCCGGCTTCGGCGTTCCACGCGGTGACGATGGCCTTGTGATCGGCGCGCAGTTCGACGTAGTTGAGCTGGTCCTTGGCCTGATCGACCGCAGCCTTCGCTTGATCGAGGGAGGCCTGGGTGGTTTTGAGATCGGTCTGTGCGATGTCGAGTTGCGCCTGGGCACCCACGCCACGATCGAACAACTCTTGCTGACGCCGGGCGTTGGCCTGGGCGTTGATGAGTTGCGCCTGGACGTTGGCCAGATCGCCCTGAGCGGAACGCAACTGGTTCTGCTGATCGGTGGGGTCGAGCGTGGCGAGCAGCGCGCCCTTATCGACTTCGGCACCGACATCGACATTACGGCTGGCGATACGCCCCGGCACCCGGAAGCCGACATTGGTTTCATACCGGGCCTGGATGCTGCCGGCGAAGCGGCCCAGGCTTTCTTCGTCCAGGGACTGGACCTTGATGGACAACACCGGGCGCACTGGCTCCGGTGGCGGTTCTTTTTTCGAGCAGGCCACCAGCATCACACCGGCGCAAACCAGTAACAGACGCTTCATGGCTGGGCTCCCTCGGCTAAATCCTTATAGGTGTTTTCGGCGATTTCCACCTTCACGCCGGGGTGCAGTAACTGGCCGCCGGCGATGACGACTTTTTCGCCCCCCTTCAGACCGGCGCTGATGATCACTTTGCCGGTCAGGTAGCGACCGACCGTGACGGTGTGCAGCTGTGCCTTGCCCTCATCGTCCACCAGCCACACGGCCGGGTCGCTGAGATTTTTCGTCAGCGCCGACCAGGGCAGTTCGACCGCCGATTTGCCCGGCGTCTTGGCCGTGGCACTCACCACCGAACCGAGCTGCATGCCTTCCGGCAGTCCGTTGAGAGTGACTTTGACCTGCACCGTGCCGGTCTGCGCAGAGACGGCCGGGGTGATTTCCCGAACGGTGCCGGTGGTTTTGATCTCAGGTTTGTCGAGCAGGCTGACGACCACCGTTTTACCCTCTGGCGGCTCTGTCAGCAGCGATTCGTAGACGTTGAACACCGCATCGCGCTCACCGTCCCGGGCCAGGCTGAAAATCGGCACGGTGGCCTGCACCACCTGGCCGACCTCGGCCTGGCGTGCGGTAATCACCCCCGGCGCGTCGGCGACCAACGCGGTGTAGCTCAGTTGCTCACGGGCGTTGGCCAGTTGCGCCTGGGCCGCCGTCAGGGCGCTTTGGCTGCTGCGCAAGGCGGCTTGGGCGGAATCGTATTCGCTTTGGCTGGTGTAGCCCTTGGGCAGGAGTTTTTGCTGGCGAACAAACGCGGCGGCGGTCTGTTTGACCCGGGCCTGTTCGGCAACAACCTGCGCCTGAGCCGAGTCGACGCTGGTTTGCAGGTCCTTGGGATCGAGCTTGGCCAGCACTTGTTTAGCCGAAACCCGATCACCGACATCGACTGTACGCTGGATGATCTTGCCGGCAACGCGGAACGACAGGTCGGTCTGGACCCGCGCCTGAACATCACCGGTCAGGGTCACCGTCGCCGCGTAATCCGCAGGTTTTACTTCCTGCACGAATACCCGCGGACGGTCCTTTTCGACCGGCTTTTTATCGCCACAGGCGCTCAGCAGGACAAGGAGGCTCAGGCCAACCACTGTTTTCAATCCGGGACCCACCATGCAGACTCCTTTGCGTAGCACGAACGTGCCAATGGCGATACGACTGTGAGCTTAGAACAGGGTTCCCAGGGTGCACCTCACGGGTTGAAATAAAGCCTGGCGCACGATGACGTCGACAATAAAGCAGAATCGCGCGCCACGCAGCAGGAGAATCCCGAGTGCAATTGCATTGTGCTGGAGAAGATTCTGGGCCAAACCGGGGCAGCGGATACTGGATGATCCGGTGTGGTATTGGCCGGACTAATCAGCACCTGTTAAACCGAATCGCGAGCAAGCTCGCTCCCACAATGATCTTCAGTGGACACAAAATCTGCGTCTACTCCGAAACCTGTGGGAGCGGGCTTGCCCGCGATGGCGGCTGAAAGATCACTGCAAAGGTTGAAGTATTACCCCTGCCACTTCCCACCCTCGACAATCACGCTCTCAGGCTTGGTGTCATCGCTCAGTTCTTTGCGCACATATTGGTCATACAGTTTGAGCAAAAACTTCTCTTCACCCAGCTTCGCCAACTCGACATTCACCCAATCGCGCAGCTCGATGTTGCCCTTCTTCACTGCCGGCGCAATCGGTGCTTCAGCGCCCAACGTCTGGGTCAGCACGCGATAGCCAGGGTTCTGTTTCGCCCAGCTGAACAGCACCAGATTGTCCTGCGCATACGCATCGCCGCGCCCATTGGCCAACGCTTGCAGGGATTCAGAGTTTTTCTCGAACTTCAGCAGTTTCCAGTCCGGGTGGTTCTTGGTCAGCCAGATGTCGGCCGTAGTGCCAGTGGTGACGATGGTGGTGCGGGTCGCCAGGTCATCAAGGTTTTTCACCGAACTGGCCTGCGGCACCAACGCCTGCACCGCCACCTTGAGGTTCGGATTGGTGAATTCCACCGCTTCCTTACGCTCCGGGGTAACGGTCATGTTGGCCAGAATCAGATCGACCTTGTCGCTTTGCAGGAACGGAATCCGGCTCGCCGGTTCTACCGCGACGAACTCGACCTTGTTCTCATCGCCCAGCAGATCTTTGGCGAATTGACGGCCGATGTCGGTATCGAAACCGACATAACGCCCGGCTTCATTGACGAACCCAAACGGCGGTTTATCGGTGAAGACACCGACGATCAACTTGTCCCGGGCTTTGATTTTTTCCAGATAACTGGCACTGGTGGCCGCCGGTTTGGCGGGTTCTTCGGTTTTGTTGCAACCGGCCAGCAACGCGAGGCCGAGCAGCGGGAGTAGCAGCAGAGACGACTTGGCAGTTTTCATAGCAGTTCCAGTTCCTTTGTTTGAGTCGTTTTGGGTAGTGCGGCGACGTAGGAGAACTTCTCCAGGAACTGCTGCGCTCGTGCGGTTTGCGGGTTCGTAAAGAAAATCTCGGGAGGGTTTTGCTCAAGGATTCGCCCGGCATCCATGAACACAATGCGGTCAGCCACGGCGCGGGCGAAGGCCATTTCGTGGGTGACGATCAACAGGGTCATGCCCTCGCGGGCCAGGCCCTGAATGACTTCCAGCACTTCCTTGACCATTTCCGGGTCAAGGGCGGCGGTGACTTCATCGAACAACATGACTGTCGGGTTCATGCACAGCGAACGGACGATGGCGATGCGTTGCTGCTGGCCACCCGAGAGCTGACGCGGGAAGGCATCTCGCTTGTCCGAAAGTCCCACGCGCTCAAGCAACGCTTCGGCCTGGGCACGGGCCTCGCGGCGGTCGCGCTTCTGCACTTTGACCGGGCCGAGCAGCAGGTTGTCGAGCACGCTCATGTGCGGAAAAAGGTGGTAACTCTGGAACACCATGCCGATCTGCTGCCGAACTTCGCGCCAGTCGGTGCCCTTGTCCAGCAACTCGCGACCGGCAAAATTCAAGCTGCCGCTGTGGGCGACTTCAAGACCATTCAGGCAACGCAGCAAGGTGCTTTTGCCGCAGCCGCTGGGGCCGAGGATGACGATCACTTCGCCCGACTTCACTTGCAGGTCGATGCCGTCAAGCACCTGCTGCTCGCCGAAAAACTTGTTGAAACCCTTGAACTCGATCAATGCGCTCATGCTTGCGTCCAGCTCCGCTCCAGCACGCGCGAGGCGGCCGAGAGCGGGTAGCAGATGAAAAAGAAAAACAGGAACAGTGCGCCGTAGATCAGCACCGATTCGTAAGTGCGCTCGATGATCTGCTGGCCAACCTTGATCACGTCGACCACGCCGATCAGCACCGCCAGCGAGCTGGTCTTGATGATCCGCGTGTAGACGTTGATGGTCGGTGGCGTCATGCGTTTCAGCGCCTGGGGCAGCAGCACGTAACCGTAGAGTTGCGGGCCGTCCAGGCCAATCGACAACCCCGCTTCACGCTGCCCGCGCGGCAGCGAATGCAGCGCGCCGCGCACCACCTCCCCGACTTCGCTGGCGCCCCACAGCGACAACACCAGCACCTCGCACCAGAAGCTCGGAATGCTCAGGCCGAAAAAGATCGGCAGGCCAAAGAACAGCAAGTACAGCCAGACCAGCACCGGAATTGCGCGGAACAACTCCAGATAAACCCGCAGGATTGCGTTCAGCCATGTCGAGTTCAGCGTGCGCAGCACACCGTAAAGCACGCCACCAACGGTGCTGATGGCGATGCTCAGGAAAGAGATCGACAAAGTTTGCGCGGCGCCCTTGCCCAGTTGCGGCAACGACACCCACAGCAATTCAAGACCCGAACTGGCCATGCTGGAGCCTCCTTTCCAGACGGCTGAGCAGTAGCGACAGCGGTAGAAACAGCAGCACGCAAATCAGCGTCAGCACGGCGAGCATTTCGTAGGTTTTGTAGTAGAGCGCGATGTAGCTCTTGGTGGTGTAGAGAATCTCCGGCACCGCCACCGCCGAGACCACGGTGGTTTCCTTGAGCAGGAAAATGAAATTGGCGAACAGCGACGGCAGGCTGAGGATGCCGGCCTGCGGCAGGATCACGTAGCGCAGCAATTGCCCGTGGGACAGGCCGATGGACCGCCCGGACTCGAGCTGCGCCTGAGGCACCGCGTCGACGCCGGCACGCAGCACTTCAGTGAGGTAGGCGCCGCCGAGGAAGGTCATGGTGATGATCGCCGCCGCAAAGCCCGAGACCTTGATGCCCAGCGCCGGCAAGGCGAAGTAGACGAAGAACAGTTGAATCAACAGCGGGGTGTTGCGCGCCAGTTCCACATACAGCCCGACCAGGCGCTGCAAGTAAGGCGTGCGGAACACCAGAATCGTCGCGTTGATCAGCGCCACCAGCAGCGATGTGCCGATGGCGATAAAGCCGACCTGCAACGTCACGCCCACGGCTTTAAGAAACGCCGGCAAGGTGCTGAGGATAAATGCGTAATCGAAGTTCATTGAACATCCTGGACGCCGCAGGGTAAGCGACGGTGGTGCAGTCCATGGGCAGTGGATAACTACCCCGCAGGCATCGACTTTAAAGGTATAAAAAGAAGAATTTAAATACCGTTAAAGCATATTGATATCACGCAAAAAACTATCTTCCGCATTTGCCGCGGCAGCGGAAGACGACTATTTTTCTTTGCGCTGTAGGAAGGATCTTTTTTTCAAAATACCCCTCCAAGGACGGACCGATTTTGGCCAGACTCCCCCGGCCGAACCATCACAAGGAAGAGAAAATGGCTGACGTAAAAGTGCCACAGCGGCTGGATCCGCAGGACATCGTGAAGTTGTTGATGGCGTTGCGCAGGGCTTTGAATACGCGGGGGTAGTTAGAACCTACCCTCACCCTAGCCCTAGCCCTAGCCCTCTCCCAAGGGGAGAGGGGACTGACCGATGTGTTTGTTCGAAATTCTGCGACCTGCAAGTTCAAGTCGAACTCAGGACTTGAAAGGCATGAAGATCTGCTCCCTCTCCCCCGTGGGGAGAGGGCTGGGGTGGCTCTCAAGCCAACTCATTTCCCAAATGCCCTCCAGCACCCAACAAAAAAACGCCGACGCTATATCAGCCGTCGGCGTTTGAAACCTTGAAGGGGTTTACCTCGCGAATCAGAACGCCGGCAATACCGCGCCGCTGTACTTCTTCTCGATGAATGCTTTCACTTCAGGACTGGTCAAGGCCTTGGCCAGTTTCTGGATGGCAACGCTGTCCTTGTTGTCCGGACGGGCCACCAGGAAGTTCACGTAAGGCGAATCTGCACCTTCGATTACCAGCGCGTCTTTAGCCGGGTTCAGACCGGCTTCCAGCGCGTAGTTGGTGTTGATCATGTCCAGGTCGACCTGGTCCAGAACACGCGGCAGCATGGCCGATTCCAGTTCCTTGAACTTGAAGTTGTGCGGGTTCTTGGCGATGTCTTTCGGGGTGGCCAGAGCGTTTTTCGGGTCTTTCAACTCGATCAGGCCAGCCTTCTGCAGCAGGATCAGGGCACGACCGCTGTTGCTGCCTTCGTTCGGGATAGCGATGGTTGCGCCGTCTTTCAGCTCAGCCAGGGTTTTGACTTTCTTCGAGTAGCCGCCGAACGGTTCGACGTGCACGCCGATCACGGTCACCAGGTGGGTACCTTTGCCTTCATTGAAGCTCTTCAGGTACGGCAGGGTCTGGAAGTAGTTGGCGTCCAGACGCTTCTGGTCGACCTGCACGTTCGGCTGAACGTAGTCGGTGAAGACTTTGATTTCCAGGTCCACGCCTTCTTTGGCGAGGGTTGGTTTGATCAGTTCAAGAATCTCGGCGTGTGGAACCGGGGTCGCCGCAACCACCAGTTTCTCGCCAGCCTGAGCCAGGCCCGCGGTCAGGGCAGCCGCCAATGCGGTGAACAACAGAACCTTTTTCATGCAGTGTCCTTATCGAAAATCGCGGTCGTGATCGACGACGGCTTGTTTATTACGAGTGGTTTTTGTAAGTGCTAATGAAGTGCTATCGCTGGCGTGACGCGGACAATACCGGGATTTTTTATTCCCGAACAATATCTTTTATTCACTTTCATATTCCATTTTGTTCATACAGATCGCTACAGCGTCTGCGTCAGGCTTTCGAGCAATTGCTTGAGTGCAGATCGCTCGGCAGCCGTGCCGTTTTTAATCAGCCGAGCCGCTTGTTGCTCGATCTGCACCAAAGGCGGCGGCGCCTCGGGCAGGTTCAAATGCTCCGGCAAAATCTCATCGCCGGTGCTGACCAACAACGCAAAGTGAATGACGTTTTCCAGCTCCCGGGTGTTGCCCGGCCAACTGTGTTGCTCTAACAAATGCTGCGCGGCTTCGCTGATCAGCGGCACCGGCAGGTCCAGGCGTTGGCTATAGATGCCGAGGAAATATTCGGACAGCGACAGAATATCGCCCACCCGCTCACGCAAGGCCGGCAGTTCGAGCTGGCCTTCGCTGAGGTAGTGGTAGAGCCGCTCATTGAATTTTCCGGCGGCCACCGCTTGGGCCAGGTCGATGCTGGTAGCAGCGACCAGGCGCACGTCCACCGGGCTTGGTTGGTGAGCGCCGACCCGAGTGACTTCGTGGTTTTCCAGCGCCGCGAGCAATTTGATCTGGATCGGCAGCGGCAGGTCGCCGATCTCATCCAGGTAGAGCGTCCCGCCGTTGGCAGAACCGAACCAACCCGCGCGACTGCTGGCCGAACCGCTGTAACTGCCAGCGGCATAACCGAACAATTCAGCATCAGCGTAGGTCGGACTGATCGCGCCGCAGTTGACCGAGACGAACAACCCGCCGCGATCACTCGCACGATGGATGTGCCGCGCGAGCAACTCCTTGCCGCTGCCGGTTTCGCCACGGATCAACACCGAGATCGAGCGTGGCGCCAATAGCTCCAGCTCCTGGCGTAGCTGACGGGAACGCGGATCGACAAACACCAGCGCCTTGGCGCGAATGCTCAGGGGACTTTTTTCTGCGTCGGGGAAGGTCAGCAGCGGCTGACCGAAGGCTTCAAAACTCATGGCAGACTCCCGCCCTGAACCGCCGGGAGACGGGGGCGATTTTAAAAGAAGAAAAGGTTCAAGCACGTCGCAGGGCGTGGTGTTCCATTCGGTTTTGCAGGCGATAGAGATAGGCAAAACCCTGCTCCCAGCGCTGGTGACCGGACTTCACGTTGATGTGTCCCGCACCCGACAAAATCCCCGCCTCGGCGCCCCACTGACGAGCCAGTTCCAATGCACGCGGTGTGCTCACGGCGCTGTCGTTGTCGGAGCTGACAACCTGACTCGGGAACGGCAGCAGGTGGGTCGGAATCGGTGCGAAATTGCGCAGGGCCGGTGCGCAGGCCGCACGCTCGACGTCCGCGGGGGCGACCAGCAAGGCGCCGCGAACCTGACGTAAAAACTGCACGGGCGCGGTGGCCGCCCAATGCGCGACAGTGATGCAACCCAGGCTATGGGCGATCAGGATCACCGGCGTGCTGTCGGCGGCAATCGCCTCAGCCAGTGCCGCGACCCAGTCTTCACGACGCGGCGTCAGCCAGTCGGCCTGCTCCACCCGCGCGCTGTTCGGCAGGCTGTTCTGCCAATGGCTTTGCCAATGATCTTCTGGCGATCCTTGCCAGCCCGGCACAATCAGATAGCGAATTGATTCGTTGCGCATGGGGGAACTCTCCTGCTGCGTGTCTGTTCCTGAGCAAGTATAGGGAGGAGAGTTATATTCGTTAAGGAATAAGAAGCTATTTATTAAGACTCATAAGGAATATGCAGCACTTTTGAACAGACAAAAAAGGGGCCGCACCCTGCCAAGGAGACGGCCCCGGAAACTCAAAATCTGCTAGCGCGAACAACATCACTGGATGGGATGATTGACTGAAACGGTTAGCCAATAAAGGAATATTTAATTACTTTATTAGGCCTAAATCGCATATATCGATCACTCCTTGCGTCACAACTTAGCGCCCCTTTGGGTCAAATTGATGACCAACGTTTTGAGTTTCCGAGTGCATCGATCAAGCCTGAGCGGCACGAACCTCCTGCGCCTCTGCTGTTTCCTTGCGCACAAACCGGTTCGCCCGCCCAAACGTTCCGAAATCATTGAACCGCACGCCCATCTCGCGCATCACTTTATGCGCCACCGGCACGGTCATCTGACGGATGTAAAACGGTTCCTTGACCACGAAGTGATGGATGCCGTGACTGCTACCGAAGTTGAAGCAGAACGCCTGCAACGGCCACATCCACCAAGGGTTCAGCACTTGGGTCTGCTGGATCACATTGCCCGGCTCCACGTCACCGTAGTAGTGCATGTTCGAGCTGACGAAATGCAGGCAAAAGGTACGCAACACGTTCGGGCCGATGATCACTACGGCAGCGATATCGATGACTTGCATCACCGACAACGTGGTCGCCGACCATTCGATCGACGTCCCCATCAGATAGGCCATGCCATTGGCTGCATGGAAGCCCAGAAACATGTACCACGCCCCCCAATGCACCAGCGCCAGCGGCGCGTAGACCTTCAGCGCGCGCTTGATGATGCTGATCTTGTGAACCCAGGTCTTGGCCCGCAGCATACGAATGAACGCTGACATCACGTTGTCACCGACCATCAACAGCCGCGCAAATCCCCAGGGTTCGCCGTTGGTGATGGCGCGCTCTTCCATGTCGGATTCTGTGCCGGAGACTTTGTGGTGATTGAGGTGCAGATGTCGACGAATCCACGGATTGATCGTGCTCGGCCGCGCCAGCCACACCAGTCCCATCATCAGGTTGTGCGGCACACGCTGTTTGCGGAAGTACATGCTATGTATCAGGTCGTGTTCCAGCTCGTGGGTCAGCGAGGCAAAAAATGCGTTGAGCAACAGGCATGCCCACCAGGCCATGTCCCCGGTCATGTAGAGCGCCGCCGAGCCAATCATGCCGACCAGCGCGAAGGCCAGAATGCCCGCGCCCAAGGCGTCCTGATGGTTGAGAATCGGGTAGCGCTGACGCAGTTCGACGCCCTTGGCCAGCACCACTTCACGAATATGCGCTGATCGTTGTGCTGCATTCAGTCGCTGGGGACTTGCAGAAGTACCGTGCATGCTTCCATCCTCTGGTTATTGATGTTCGCATCCTGCCTTGTGAACCCTCGCAAAGCGGTAGCCGTGAACGCCAACCTGTTGACCGGAAGCGCCAATCAGCATGACTGAACCGACCTCCCTCGCCAGCTGGACCCGCGCCCTGCGCAAGCAACTCGATGCCCTGGGCCTCGACAGCACCGCCCTGTGCCAACAGGCGGGGCTCGACCCGCAACTGATGGACGACCCGAACGCCCGTTACCCGTTGTCCGGCACCACGCGTCTGTGGGAAATCGCGGTGCAGGTCAGCGGTGATCCGGCGATTGGTTTGCGCGTATCGCGCTTCGTCAGCCCCACCACGTTTCACGCACTCGGTTATGCGCTGGTCGCCAGCGGCAGTCTGCGAGAAGTGTTCGAGCGTATCGTGCGTTATCACCAGGTGGTCAGCGATGCCCTGGATCTGGAACTGACCCGCGCCGAGGACCGCTACCGCTTCCGCCTGAAGATCCCGCCTGGCAATCCGGCCCCGGCCTTCGAAGCCATCGACGCCTTCACGGCGATTTACGTACGCACCTGCCGCAATCGCCTGGGCCGCGATTACGCCCCGCTGGCGGTGTACCTGCGCCGCCCGGAACCGGCGGACCCGCATCAATGGCACAAAGTCTTCCGCTCACCGGTGTACTTCGCCGCCGATGAAGACCGACTGGAATTCGCCGTCGTGGACTTCGACAGCCACCTGGACGACGCCAACCCGGAACTGGCCGAACACAACGAAGCCGTGCTCAAGCGCACCCTCGCCCAACTCAAACCCCTGACCTGGGAACGCAAGGTTCGCGACGCCATTGAGGAGCAATTGCCGGAAGGCGAGCCCAGCGCCGAACACATCGCCCAGGCCCTGCACCTGAGTTTGCGCAGCCTGCAACGGCATCTGGCGGACGAGGGTTGCCGGTTCGATACGCTGCTCAACGAAAGCCGCGAGAATCTGGCGCTGCTGCACCTGCGCGATCCGCAATGCTCATTGAGCGAGATCAGCTACCTGCTGGGATTTGCGGACACGAGCAGCTTCAGCCGCGCATTCAAGCGCTGGACCGGGATGACACCGGGGCAGTTTCGGGATGGGTTGCGGTAATCAGCTTTTGAGCAAGCTGCGCGCTATGCCTGATTTCCACTGTTCGATCATCGCTTCGCCAACCATGGCAAAGGCGCCATTACCCCTGATGTAATCAACCATTTCTGCCATCGCTACATCCATTCCATGAACGACTTGCTGCAGCAATTCATTGCACCGTCCCTCGGTCAGGTTGCAAGCCGACCGACCAAAACGCATCAACATTTTGTGTTTGGGCCACGCCTTTGATCCGCCTAGCAGCAACGCCATGCTGTCTGCCTTGATGTAGACCGAAGTCGTGACGATGTCATAGGCCGGAGCCAGTCTGATTTGCGCATCAGCCCCGCAATGTTCGTACAGCACACCGAAGTTCTTGAGGTGAGCATCGCCATTCTTCAGAGCAGATGACAACGCCACTATTTTGAAAAAAGACTCAAGGGCGTTATTGAGCAATGGCGGGGAGACAAATTCCTTGATCTGCCTCGCGGCGCCTTCGTACGAACCATCGTATTTGGCCTTCGAAGGCCAGGCATTGAGCACGCAAAAATCCTCAAAGCCCAAATAGCCTCTTTCACTCAGATCGAAACGTTCGACGACCAGAAATTTACCGTGATCGCTCAGTTCGAAAACCGGCACTTCAAGGCCCGAATGCAACGCAGCCCTCATGCAGAAGTATTCGTTGGCGGCGAGTTCCGGGTATTCCTCTGGCCGGAACGATTTGACCAGATGCGTTGCCCCGCGATGGGTCAATCGATCGACAGTTGTCGCACTGTCACGGATAAGCACCTTCGGCTGCACACCGGAAACGCCCGAATATTGGCCATAGGTGTGCAGCAAATCTTCGAACAAACCTTGCGCACCGTCATGAACCAGCAGATCCGCAAGGCTGGTTTCAGGGAGCCGGTCGTTCGCCTCTTGCGCGTTTTTAATTCCCACTCGCCCAAGCTGGTGCGGGCCGACGATCGCCAGCATCGCGAAGTCGTCAAACCCTCGAATCGCTTTGCTGAAGCGACGAGTCAATTCATCGCGCAGAGAACCTTCCGGCAGATTCATCTCAAAAACCGGCGGGACTCCTCGCTCCCACGTGTAGCTCTCGAGGCGAGCGGGCATGGTCAATGAGACGGCATTTTCTTCTAGCGCGTCTTCGGCGTAGGCAAACACTGAATCAATGCGAGACTGACCACGGCCGAGGGTTCCGACCGTTGTGCCGGAAACACTGATGTGCAGCCGGTCCTTTTCCTGCTGCTCACCCATGGAAGTTCACCTTTTTGAGGGTGTCCAATGTAGGACGCATCGACCGCCGCGGCACGGCCGTCAGTTCGTACCCGAAGCCATTGAGGATCGCTTCAACCTTGCGCAGGCCAATTTCGGAAATGGTGTTGTTCTCAATACCCGAAATCGTGGAACGGCTCATGCCGTACTGCTTTGCCAGGTCCTGTTGAGACATTTTTCGTTCTTTGCGCAGCAACCTGATCAGTTCGCCGAGGTTTTCCATTCCACTCACCCGCATCATATACAGTGCATATTTACTGAAATGTTTTATTTGCATTGTATTTAATGCATAACCAAGTCGAAGTCTAGCTCATTGATTGATCGGACCCGGTTTCAGCGCCCCCGATCCCGCCGCAACAACTTGCGCACTCGCTTCACCAACTCGCTCACGGCAAACGGCTTGAGCAGGTAATCATCCTCATGCAACTCCAGGTCGCGCAGGCGATCCTCGATACCGTCCTTGGTGGTCAGGAACAGCACCGGCGTATCACCGAGCTTGCGGATCTGCTGCAGCAACTGCCAGCCATTGAGCCCCGGCAGCATCACGTCGAGGATGATCAGCTCGTATTCGCCAGACTCGATGAAACGACGGCCGTCCATACCGTTGACCGCCACATCGACTGAGTAACTTGCCTCGTTCAGACCTTTAGCCAGGAGTTTGGCGGTCTCAGGTTCGTCTTCCACTAACAGCACACGCATGGCACACCTCGATTGTCGTCATCACAGGCTAGGCGCCTTCGCGCCCAAAGCCCACCCCTAACGCCGGGTTTCAGATAATCGCCAACTTCCGCAATCGTTGCGCATCCAGAATCTCGATCTCGCCGTACTTGAGATTCACAATCCCCTGCCCCTGCAAGTCCTGGAGAATCTGGTTGGTGGTCTGGCGCGACAGCGACAGCATCGACGCCAATTGTTCCTGGGGCAGTTGCAACACCCGTCGCGGCGGGTCGATTTCGCCGTAACCCTCGGCGATCATCAGCAAGCGATGCGCCAGTCGAGCGGCGGTTGGCATGAGGCTCAGTTGTTCGAGATTGATGAAGGTCAGGCGCAGTTTCTGGCTCATCAGCAATGCCAGTTGCCGCCAGTACGCCGGTTGTTCATCAAGCAACGTCAGCAGCACGGTTTGCGGAATGTGCAACAGGACGCATTGACCCAGACCGAACGCATCATGAGTGCGCGGCTGACCATCAAACAGGCAGATTTCGCCGAACCAGTGGGGCGACTCCACCAGGCTCAACAGCGCCTCCTTGCCCTGCTCGCTCACGGCGCCGATGCGCACCGAACCTTCGAGCACCGCGTACAGCCCGCACGGTGGATCGCCGCGCTTGAACAGCCGCTGGCCTGGCGACAACCGCCGCACCCTGGCGGCGGCCAGCAGACTATCCTGTAAAGAAACAGGTAAATGGCTGAACCACTGCCCTTTATCCAGCCGCGAACGCCAAACCTGCATGCCCATGAAAACTCCTGGAGATTGTCGCCTGCCTGACAGAGCGAAATGTGGACCCGGGGCATGATCCATCACCCAACAGGAGGAACAACAATGAAAAGCCTCGTCGACCATCTCAGTCAATACGCCGCCTACCACCGTGACCCGCGCAATATTGCCAGCCACTTTATCGGTATTCCGCTGATTGTGGTGGCCGTGGCGGTATTGCTGTCGCGGCCGCAATGGGCCGGGGGCTGGGTTTCGCCGGCGGTGCTGGTCGCGCTGGCGTCGGCGTGGTTTTACCTGCGCCTGGAGTTGCGCCTCGGGGTGTTGATGACCGTGTTGCTCGGCCTGTGCATTTGGGCGGGTCAGGTTCTTGCGCAGCAAAGCACGCTGGTCTGGCTGGCGAGCGGCATCGGGATGTTTGTGGTGGGTTGGGCGATTCAGTTTGTCGGTCATCACTACGAAGGACGCAAACCGGCGTTTGTCGATGATGTGACGGGGTTGATTGTCGGGCCGTTGTTCGTGGTGGTTGAGTTGGCGTTTTTGCTGGGGTTGCGGCATGACCTCAAAGAGCAGATCGAGGCGCGGGTGGGTGGCGTGCGAATCAATCCGAATCGCGCTGCCATATAGATCGCTTTCGCGGGCAAAGCTCGCTCCTACAGGGATATCCGTGACCTGTAGGAGCGAGGCTTGCCCGCGAAGCTTTTGCTTTAGATGTTGGCGACTTTCTGCCAGACCTTGGGCTTGAAGAACAGCGTCTCGCCCTTCGCCAACCCGATCAGGCTGTCGTGATCTTTCACCACCTCGGCCTCGATCAATTCGCTCTGGCCTTCGACCTTCAGCGTCACCCGTGTCGTCGCGCCCAACGGACGAATATCCCGCACCTCGGCCGCGTGGTGATCCTCCAGCTCATGACGCGACAGCGACACTTCGTGAGGACGGAACAGCACATGGTTGTCTTCACCCAGATGCAGCCGGTTCGAATCGCCCAGGAAGTGATAAACGAAATCGCTGGCCGGGTTTTCGTAAACGTCGCCCGGTGAGCCGATCTGCTCGATCACGCCCTTGTTCATCACCACGATGCGGTCGGCGACTTCCATCGCTTCTTCCTGGTCGTGAGTCACGAACACCGAGGTCAGGTTGATGTCTTCGTGCAGCCGCGCCAACCAGCGACGCAGTTCTTTACGGACCTTGGCGTCGAGGGCGCCGAAGGGCTCGTCGAGCAGCAGGACTTTCGGTTCCACCGCCAACGCGCGAGCCAGGGCGATACGCTGACGCTGGCCACCGGAGAGTTGCTCCGGGTAGCGATCCGACAGCCAATCCAGTTGCACCATATTCAGCAGTTCGTGGACTTTCACCGCGATCTGGCTTTCGCTCGGGCGCTGGTTTTTCGGTTTCATGCGCAGGCCGAACGCGACGTTGTCGAACACCGTCATGTGGCGGAACAGCGCGTAGTGCTGGAACACGAAACCGACGTTGCGATCACGCACATCATGGCCGGAGACGTCTTCACCGTGGAACACGATGTTGCCCTTATCCGGGGTTTCCAGACCGGCGATGATCCGCAGCAGGGTGGTTTTGCCGCAGCCGGACGGGCCAAGCAGCGCCACGAGTTCGCCGCTTTGAATGTCCAGGCTGATGTTGTCCAGCGCCTTGAACGCGTGAAAATTCTTGCTGACGTTACGCACTTCGATCGACATGACTTATTCCTCCGCGGCGCTGGCGCGCAGGCGGTTAATACGGTTTTCGCTCCACTGCTTGAGCAGCAGGATGAAGAGCGCCAGGATCAGCAACAGGCTCGCCACGGCGAACGCCGCCACGTGGTTGTATTCGTTGTAGAGGATCTCGACGTGCAGCGGCAGGGTGTTGGTCACCCCGCGAATGTGCCCGGAAACCACCGACACCGCACCAAACTCCCCCATGGCCCGCGCCGTACACAGCACCACGCCGTAGATCAGGCCCCATTTGATGTTGGGAACGGTGACGTGCCAGAACATCTGCCAGCCATTGGCCCCGAGCAAACGCGCGGCCTCTTCTTCCTGCGTGCCTTGTTCCTGCATCAGCGGGATCAGTTCGCGCGCCACGAACGGCACGGTGACGAAGATCGTCGCCAGCACGATGCCCGGCAACGCGAAGACGATCTGGATGTCATGGTCCTGCAACCACGGACCAAACAGGCCCTGAGCACCGAACATCAGCACGTAGACCAGACCGGCGATTACCGGCGACACCGAAAAAGGCAGGTCGATCAGCGTGACCAGCATGCTCTTGCCGCGGAACGAGTACTTGCTCACGCACCACGCGGCGCTGACACCGAACACCAGGTTCAGCGGCACTGAAATCAGCACGGCGATCAGCGTGAGTTTCAGGGCCGACAAGGCGTCGGGTTCGAAAATCGCGGTGAAAAATGCGCCGAGGCCATTTTTCAGTCCCTGGGACACCACGATGAACAGCGGCAGCAACAGGAACAGCGCAAAAATCAGCCAGCCAAGGCTGATCAGGATTCGCCGCGAAGTGGCACTGCCACGGCGGGCGGCGTTGGCCGAGGAAGCGGCGCTAATAGACGATTGGGACATTTTCGCGCCTCCTTATGGGGTTTCGATGCGCCGCTGCAGCAAGTTGATCAGCAGCAACAGGACGAAGGAAACCACCAGCATCAGTACACCAATGGACGTGGCGCCGGTGTAATCGTACTGGTCGAGTTTGACCATGATCAGCAGCGGCAGGATCTCGGTTTTCATCGGCATATTGCCGGCGATGAAAATCACCGAACCGTACTCGCCGACCCCGCGGGCAAAGGCCAACGCAAAACCTGTCAGCCACGCGGGCAACAACGCGGGCACCAGAATATGACGGAAAACCTGCAACGGTTTTGCACCCAGGCACGCCGCCGCTTCTTCCACTTCACGAGGGATATCAGCCAATACTGGCTGTACGGTACGTACTACGAATGGAAGTGTCACAAAAGTGAGGGCAAGGGTGATGCCGAGGGGGGTGTACGCGATCTTGAAACCCAGGTCCGCTGCAAACTGACCCACCAAACCGGTGGGGGTGTACAACGCAGTGAGCGCGATACCGGCCACCGCAGTGGGCAACGCGAAGGGCAAGTCGATCATCGCGTCGATGACTTTGCGTCCCGGGAAGGTATAGCGCACCAGCACCCAGGCCAGCAGCGTGCCGATGATGCCGTTGATGATCGCGGCATAGAGCGCGGTGCCGAAACTGAGCTTCAACGCCGCCAGCACCCGTGGCGCCGAAATAATTGCCCAGAACTGGTCCCAGGTGAGTTGAGCGGCATGCACGAACATCGCCGCCAGTGGAATGAGCACAATCAGGCTGAGGTACACCAAGGTGTAGCCCAGCGTCAGCCCGAAGCCGGGTATGACGGGGGAGATACGACGCGACATAAAAGTCCTTGGTTGAGAACGCGCAAAGCCTCGAATCGGAATTCGAGGCTCGTTGATGGCTTATTTCAGGTTATTGCGCCTGATAAATCTGGTCGAACACGCCACCGTCGTTGAAGAATTTCGGTTGAGCGGTTTTCCAGCCGCCGAAATCCTTGTCGATGGTCACCAGGTCCAGTGTCGGGAACTGTTTGGCGTACTTGGCGGCAACATCCTTGTCACGTGGACGATAGAAGTTTTTTGCCGCGATTTCCTGGCCGGCCGGGCTGTACAGGTGCTTGAGGTACGCTTCGGCGATCTCGGTGTTGCCCTTTTTCTCGGCGTTTTTGTCGACCACGGCCACCGGAGGTTCGGCGAGGATCGACAGCGATGGCACGACAATGTCGAACTTGTCAGCGCCGCCGTCTTCTTTCAAGGCCAGGAAGGCTTCGTTTTCCCAGGCCAGCAACACATCGCCCTGACCGTTGTTGACGAAGGTAATAGTCGAACCGCGAGCACCGGTGTCCAGCACAGGAACGTGCTTGAACAGGGTTTGCACGTATTCCTTGGCTTTCGCTTCGTTACCGCCATTGGCTTTCAGGCCATAGGCCCACGCCGCGAGGAAGTTCCAACGTGCGCCGCCGGAGGTTTTCGGGTTCGGGGTGATGACTTCCACGCCGTTCTTGGTCAGGTCGCCCCAGTCCTTGATGCCTTTAGGGTTGCCCTTGCGCACCAGGAACACGATGGTCGAGGTGTAAGGCGTGCTCGCTTCCGGCAGACGCGTCTGCCAATCCGATGGCAGGGTCTTGCCGAGCTTGGCGATTTCGTCGATGTCACCGGCCAGGGCCAGGGTCACCACGTCGGCACGCAGACCGTCGATCACTGCCCGACCCTGCTTGCCCGAACCACCGTGGGACTGCTGGATTTTCACACTGTCGCCAGCGTGGTCTTTCTGCCAGAACTTGACGAATTCAGCGTTGTAGTCCTGATACAGCTCGCGAGTCGGGTCGTACGACACGTTAAGCAGTTCGTAATCCTTGGCAACCGCGGAACCAGCAAAAAGGGCACTGGCCAAGGCGGCCAAAGCGAAATGACGAATCGACGACATGGTGAAAGCTCCTGGAATTCTGATTGTGTTGGCTTTTTCTTATGGTGTGCTGGTATCGGGTTGCCGGTTTTTAACTCGGTTTGTTGCTTGGGTTCTGCAACCGGAATTTTTCTTTGCGTTCGATCTGGACCACCTGGGCGTTGTGCACGGTGATTTCCACTGCGCCAAAACGCAGATCGCGCAAGGCGCTCTGGATCTCACGCAAAATGGTTGCTTCGTCCTGGCCGTCAACGCTACGTAGGGATGCGCTCATGGTGCTGCTCCTTCAACTAGAGGTTGCCTGGCAGTGGCGGGACTGCTTGCGGCGTGAAACCAATAGTAGATAAGCGCAGATATTCTTAAAAAGACTATTTAAGAATTTTAATATAACCAAAAACTGATAAAGGACCGGGGACAGGGACGCGGAGCGTCCCGGGCGGCATTCCCACTCAGAGGGGGGGGGAACGATCAGTGCTGAAGAATCAATGGAGCACCCTTCCAATCCACTTGCCCAGCCGGCACTGGCCGTCCAAACCAGTACCCCTGCCCCAGATCGCAGCCGTGTTCGAGCAGAAAGGCCGCCTGCTCGACCTGCTCGATCCCCTCGGCATGAACCTGCATCCCCATGCTCCGGGCCAGCGCGATGATCACCCGCACAATCGCCGCGTCATCTTCATCCCACGGCAACCCGGCAACGAAGCCCTGATCGATCTTGAGTTTCTGTACCGGCATTCGCTTGAGGCGCAGCAACGACGAATAGCCTGTACCGAAGTCATCGATGGCCAGCCGCACACCTAATTCGCGCAACCTGTGCATCTGCTCCAGCGCGACTTCCGGGTCATCCATCACGGCGCTCTCGGTGACTTCCAGCTCCAGACAGGCAGGATCCAGCCCGGTTTCGTGCAGCACCTTCGCCACCTGCCCAAACAGCTCACGGCGGGCGAACAAACGAGAAGAAACATTCACCGCGACAAACGACAACACCACCCCAGCCTGCTGCCATTGGCACATCTGCTCACACGCCTGGCGCATCACCCAGGCATCAATTTCGGCGATCAGACCGGTGCGCTCGGCAATGGGAATGAATTCTGCCGGCGACACCAACCCTCGCTGCGGATGCTCCCAGCGCACCAATGCCTCGACGCCGATCAGGCGGCTGGTCTTGAGGTCGTGAACCGGTTGGTAATAAACCCGCAACTCCTGCTGCTCCAGTGCACGGCGCAATTCGAATGCAGTCTCGACCCGTTGCTGGGCATGGGCGGTCAATTCTTCGGTATAGAGGGCGTAGCCGTTGCGGCCGGCCCCCTTGGCCTTGAACAGCGCCGAGTCGGAGTTGCGCAACAGCTGCTCGGCGCTCAAGGCGTCGCCGGGGAACAGGCTGATGCCCACGCTGATATTGACGAACAACTGATGCCCGTCGATCTGGAACGGTTCTTTTAGGCCATCGATGATCCGCTGAGCCAGCGCCGCCGCGTGCACCATTTGCGGACAGCTTTCAGCCAGCACGGCGAACTCGTCACCGCCAAGGCGCGCCAGCGTGATCCCCGGACCGACCATCGCTTTCAAACGCTCGGCAACGCCCTTGAGCAACTGGTCCCCAATGCTATGCCCGAGGCTGTCGTTGATCATCTTGAAGTGATCAAGATCAATCATCAGCAACGCGCAGCCGCGCTTGTGGATCTGCGCCGAAGCCAGAGCCTGCTCGGTGCGGTCGGTGAACAGCAAACGGTTGGGCAGATCGGTCAGCGGATCGTAGTGAGCCAGGTGCGTCAGCTCATGTTCGGAGTTCTTGATTGCGCTAATGTCGGAAAACACCGCCACGTAATGGCTGCGCCGCCCGTTCTCGTCGTCAATGATGCGGATGGTTTGCCATTGCGGGTAGATCTCGCCGCTTTTGCGGCGGTTCCAGATTTCCCCGCTCCACTCGCCGGTGCTGTTGAGTGTCGCGAACATCGCCCGGTAGAAGCCCGGCGGGTGATGACCGGACTTGAACAAATTGGGTTGCTGACCCAGCACCTCCTCACGCTGATAACCGGTGATTTCCATAAAGGCCCGGTTCACATGAACGATCAGGCCTTCGCTATCAGTGACCAATACCCCTTCACGCGTGCAATCGAACACCGCGGCCGCCTGACGCAAACGCTCGCGCTCTTCAGTGCGCTCACGCAATTTGGCGCCGATCCCCAGGCAACGAAACAATCGCGCCCGCGCGAGAAAAATCAAACCGGCACTGAATGCCGCCCAGGCATAACCGTTGATCAGTTGCCATCGCATTAGCTCAGCAGAGCTATCGAAGAAACTGTTCAATAAATGACCGCTGAACAGCAGCCAACCTATAGAAACCAGAAGGTAAAGCAGGGCTGCACGCAAAGCATCGCGATAGGTGGCAGACATTCGGCTATCCATGTCCCTTCAAAATGGATGGAATTATAGTTTAAAGAAACATCCAGCCACTCTTATCTGAAAGGGCGACTGGTTTTATCTGTGAGCTAAGTGATAATGCAACGGCTGTTTTTTTCTTTATCGAGGGCGCAATAGCCTATGTGGTACGAAGGTTTTCTCGGCTTGTCGCCCTGGTCACTGGTGGCAGTCACCCTGCTGATGACCCACGTGACGATCATCGGCGTCACGGTCTATCTGCATCGTTATTCAGCCCATCGCTCGCTTGAGCTCAATGCTGGCCTGAAACATTTCTTCCGCTTCTGGCTGTGGCTGACCACGGCACAGAACACCCGTGAGTGGACCGCTATCCACCGCAAGCACCATGCCAAATGCGAAACCGTCGATGACCCGCACAGCCCGGTCATCAAGGGCCTGTCCACCGTTCTGCGCAAAGGTGCCGAGCTGTACCGCGCCGAGGCGGAGAATCCGGAGACCCTGCGCATCTACGGCAAGAACTGCCCCGAAGACTGGATCGAGCGCAACCTGTACAGCCGTTTTCCGCTGCTGGGCGTGGCGATCATGGGCGTCATCGACCTGCTGCTGTTCGGCACCATCGGCATCACCATCTGGGCGATCCAGATGATGTGGATCCCGGTCTGGGCCGCTGGCGTGGTCAATGGCCTGGGCCATGCCATCGGCTACCGCAACTTCGAATGCCGCGATGCGGCGACCAATCTGGTGCCTTGGGGCATCCTGATCGGCGGCGAAGAACTGCATAACAACCATCACACCTACCCTAATTCGGCAAAACTGTCGGTGAAGAAGTGGGAATTCGATCTCGGCTGGGCCTGGATCCAGGTCTTCAGCTTCCTGCGTCTGGCCAAGGTTCAGCGGGTCGCGCCCATCGCCCATCGGGTCGAAGGCAAAGGCAACCTGGACATGGACACCGCCATGGCGATCCTCAACAACCGCTTCCAGATCATGGCCCAGTACCGCAAATTGGTGATCGCACCGCTGGTCAAACAAGAGCTGGAAAAGGTCGATCACTCGGTCCGTCACCAGTTCCACCGCGCCAAGCGCCTGCTCTCGCGGGAAACCAGCCTGCTGGATGACAAACACCACATTCGCATCCAGACCATGCTCGAGCACAGTCAGGCGCTGAAGGTAATTTACGAGAAACGCCTGGCCTTGCAGCAGATCTGGGTCAAGACCAGCTCAAATGGTCACGACATGCTGGCCGCCATCAAGGATTGGGTACACGAAGCCGAAGCCAGCGGAATTCAATCCCTGCGCGACTTCGCCGATCAGTTGAAAACCTACTCCCTGCGCCCCGCCGCTGTCTGACGCCGTTGATCGGTGCGCCCCGCTCATGGGCGCACCCTTCGGAACTAAGCTCCAAATCCCCTATCTCAAAAGACACTTCGCCATCCAGGCGGGCTCTGGTATTGGCCGCTTTCGAACCTCGAGCGGCACACGCCCTTTGAGATTTGTGTCGATGCTCAATAAAAGCCTACAAGACTCATCCCTCCCGCAGTGGCCCGAAGCCGCGCAAACCCTGCTGGCGCTGATGCATGCACAAGGCGAAGTGGCGCGCTTGAGCGAACGCGAACAACTGTTCAGCGCGCTGCTGGTGAGCGTCAACGCGGTGCTTTGGGCTTTCGACTGGGAATCCCGTCGGGTGCTCTATGTCAGCCCTGCGTATGAACGGATTTTCGGCCGCTCCGCTGGCTTGTTGCTGTCCGACTACAACCAATGGCGCGACAGCATTTACCCCGACGATCTGGACTATGCCGAACGCAGCCTGGCCGAAGTACTGGTGAAAGGTTCCGTTGAAGACCGCGAATACCGAATCATTGCCGCCGACGGCCAGGTCCGCTGGCTCAGTGACAAGTGCTTCATCAACCGTCAGGCCGAGCCGGGGCAACCAGTGATCATCGTCGGCATTGCCGAAGACATTACTGACAAGAAGCAGATGGAAACCGAGCTGCAACGCCTGGCCACCACCGACGTGCTGACCCAGAGCAGCAACCGTCGACACTTCTTCGACTGCGCCCACCGTGAATTCGAACAGGCACGGCACCAAGGCACGCCGCTGGCCTTCCTGCTTCTGGACATCGATGACTTCAAAGTAATCAACGATACCTACGGCCACCAGGAAGGCGACAACGTGCTGCAACGAATCGCCGAGAGCGGTCGCGCGGTGTTGCGTCGCGGTGATGTGTTCGGGCGAGTTGGCGGTGAGGAATTCGCAGCCGTGTTTCCCGGCTGTGCGACAGACATGGCCATGCAAGTGGCCGAGCGCCTGCAACGGGAGATTCAGCGCTTAAGCTTCAGCCATGGCGACCAGACATTCGGCATCACCGTCAGCCAGGGCCTGACCAGCCTCACCGACGAGGACGAAAGCGTCGATAGCCTGTTTGCCCGCGCGGATGCGGCAATGTACAAAGCCAAACACCAGGGCAAGAACCGCATCGTTTCCGGCTAGGTTTTTGGATCGTTCCCACGCTATGCGTGGAACGATCTACTTCTTGCGCAAGCGCATCAATTCCGGCAACCCAATCTTGAGCAACCGCGCCGTCCGGCTTTTCGCCAGTTCCTCAATGCCCTCATGCTCGGTCAGTCGCGCCAGTTGCGCAGCCATGTTCATCACCAGCGCTTCGCGGGAGTAAACCCCGCCACCGAGCTGGTAGACCGCCGCAATCAGCTCTCGCAGCTCCAGCGGCAGGCGCCAGCGAGTGCGAAGCGCCGAACCATAGCCCGCGCCGAATTCGGCCAGCGCCTCGCCGACCTCCTCCCACTCATCCAGCTCACCACCGGCCTGCCTCCATTCCTGCAAACACCGCAACAGCGCAAGGTCGCCGAGGCGATGCAACATGCCGGCGCAATAACAGCGCTCCTGATCCAGATCCAGCAAGCGCGCCAGGGTCCGGCCATACTCGGCGGTGCGCAGCGACAGCTCCCAATAGCGCTCGGCATAGTCGGCCAGAAACGGATCGCTGAGACGGGCGCTGCGTTTGAGGGCCAGCCCCAGAATCAGGTTCATGCTTTGCCCGGTGCCGAGGCGGTGCAGTGCCTGGGACAGGGTCTGCGCCGCGGCTCCCAAGTGATGGGCAGCACTGTTGGCGGCGGCGATCAGCACAGCGGTGATTTGCGGATCGGTACGGATCTCGTCATGCAGCACGGTCAAATCGAGGCCATTGGGATTGAGGCTGCGTTTGACCGCCAACTGCACGTCAGTCATCAACGGCGCACCGTCCGCAGACTCTCGACGACGCTCCAGGTACACCGACAAGGTCATGCCCGTCGCCAATGACGGCGTCTCGCAAGATAGCTCTTCACCAGCGTTCAGCAGCAAGTCCTGCAGACGGTGGGTCAGGCTTTCCATGTTCAGGGGTTTGGTCAGGTACGCCGCAGGCGCCAGGGGCAAGACTTCGCGCACACTGGCGCTGTCGTTGCGGCTGCTCATCAGAATGAACGGCAGGGGTGGATTGCGCTTGCGTTGGCGAACATTGCGCAAGACATTCAAACCATCGACGCCGGGCAGCTCCCAGTCGACGATCACCAGGTCGTAAGGATTTTCCGCCAACAGGTGCAGCGCTTCCTGACCATCGGCACACAGATCCAGCCGTGCGTCGCAGCGCACATTCAACAAAACCTGCTGGAGCAGGTCGCGGGACCAGGGGTCGGCCTCGGCAATCAGCACACGCGGTGCAGCGGGTAACACCACAACAGTCATTTACACACTCCAAAGGTAGTGCCTGCACCTTAGTCAATGCTGGCCATTCGATACAGCGCATTCGCCATCGATGTGTTCCTGGGACACAAAAAAACCCGCCGAAGCGGGTTTTTTTGTCGATCAGTTCACAAATCGATCAGAGCTTGGAGATCACAGCTCGGAGAAGCACTCTTCGATGATCGCCAGACCTTTGTCCAGTTGCTCGTCCGGCGAAGTCAGCGGTACCAGGACGCGCAGAACGTTGCCGTAAGTGCCGCAGGACAGCAGGATCAGACCCTTGTCGCGAGCCTTGGCCACAACAGCGGCTACCGCTGGAGCATTCGGCTTGTGGCTGTCGCCGTCAACGAACAGCTCGACCGCGATCATCGCGCCCAGGGCACGGACTTCGCCGATCACCGGGTACTTGGCCTGGATGGCCTTGAGGCCAGTGACCAGACGCTCGCCGACAGCCTTGCAGCGGTCCAGCAGGTGCTCTTCTTCGAACACTTCCATCACGGCCAGAGCCGCGGCGCAAGCGATCGGGCTACCAGCGTAGGTGCCGCCCAAGCCGCCTGGAGCAATGGCGTCCATGTATTCGGCCTTGCCGCAAACACCGGCCAACGGGAAGCCGCCAGCGATGGATTTGGCGAAGGTGGTCAGGTCGGCAGCAACGCCCATCTGTTCCATGGCAAAGAAAGTACCGGTACGACCAGCGCCAGTTTGTACTTCGTCAGCGATCAGCAAGATGCCGTGCTGGTCGCACAGAGCGCGCAGACGCTTCATGAACTCTTTTGGCGCGACGTAGAAACCACCTTCGCCCTGAACCGGCTCGATGATGATTGCAGCGATGTCACGCGGCTCGGCGTCGTTCTTGAAGATGCGTTCGATGCTGGCGATCGAATCGTCGATGCTCACACCGTGCAGTTCGTTCGGGTACAGCGCGCGGAAGATGCCGCCTGGCATCAGGCCCATGCCGGCCGAGTAAGGCACGACTTTACCGGTCAGGCCCAGGGTCATCATGGTGCGGCCGTGGTAAGCACCGGTGAACGCGATCACGCCAGCACGGCCAGTGGCGGCACGTGCGATCTTGATGGAGTTTTCCACGGCTTCGGAGCCGGTGGTCACCAGCAGGGTTTTCTTGGCGAAATCACCTGGCACCTTGGCGTTGATTTTTTCGCACACTTCTACGTACGGCTCGTAAGCCAGTACCTGGAAGCACGTGTGGGTCAGCTTGTTCAGCTGCTCGGTCACGGCGGCGATGATTTTCGGGTGCACGTGGCCGGTGTTCAGTACGGCGATACCGCCGGCGAAGTCGATGAACTCGCGACCTTCAACGTCGGTCACGGTGGCGTTCTTCGCGGACTCGGCGAAGATCGGGTGAATCTGGCCAACACCGCGTGGTACAGCGGCTTCGCGGCGTTTCATCAGGGATGCGTTAGTCTTGCTCATAAAGTCCTCATTCACCGCTCATCGGGCGGCGTGGTTCAAGGAAAATGCGGCGGGGAGGCAACTACGGCAGCATGCGATGATCGACTGCCACAGCTTTCCCGGCCACAGAGAAAATTCCGTTTGAAGCACGCAAAGGGACAGCGCTCTCGTGCCCTTTGCGTTTGAAGCAATGCCTTGCCGGGCTTATCCCTTGGAGCTTAGATGCCCAGGCAGAGGTATTTGATTTCCAGGTAATCTTCGATGCCGTACTTGGAGCCTTCACGGCCCAGGCCCGACGCCTTGATGCCGCCGAACGGCGCGACTTCGTTGGAGATCAACCCGGTGTTGACGCCGACCATGCCGTATTCCAGGGCTTCAGCCACACGGAACACACGACCCAGGTCGCGAGCATAGAAGTACGAAGCCAGACCGAACTCGGTGTCGTTGGACATCGCGATCACTTCGGCTTCGTCTTTGAAGCGGAACAGCGGAGCCAATGGACCGAAGGTTTCTTCCTTGGCCACGGCAGCGTTCTTCGGCACGTTGGTCAGGATGGTCGGCTCGAAGAAGTTGCCTTCCATGACCTTGCCACCCGCCAGAACGGTTGCGCCTTTGCTGATCGCGTCAGCAATGTGTTCTTGAACCTTGGCCACGGCTTTTCCGTCGATCAGCGGGCCAGTGGTGGTGCCTTCTTCCAGACCGTTACCGATCTTGAGTTTGGCCACCGCCACTTTCAGCTTCTCGGCGAACGCGTCGTAGACCGAATCCTGAATGTACAGACGGTTGGCGCAGACGCAGGTCTGGCCGTTGTTGCGGTACTTGGAAATGATCGCGCCTTCGACGGCCTTATCCAGGTCTGCGTCGTCGAACACGATGAACGGCGCGTTGCCGCCCAGTTCCAGGGACACTTTCTTGATGTCCTTGGCGCATTCAGCCATCAGCTGACGACCGATTTCGGTCGAGCCGGTGAAGGACAGTTTGCGTACGATCGGGTTGCTGGTCAGCTCGCTGCCGATGTCGCCGGCGCTGCCGGAAACAACGCTGAACACACCGGCAGGAATGCCGGCACGCTGGGCCAGTTCAGCCAAAGCGAATGCGGAAAACGGAGTTTGCGAAGCAGGCTTGAGCACCATGGTGCAACCGGCGGCCAGGGCCGGGCCGGCTTTACGGGTGATCATCGCGGCCGGGAAGTTCCACGGAGTGATTGCAGCGGTCACGCCGATTGGCTGCTTGATCACGATCAGGCGCTTGTCTGGCTGGTGACCCGGAATCACGTCACCGTAGACGCGCTTGGCTTCTTCAGCGAACCACTCGATAAAGGAAGCGGCGTAAACGATTTCGCCCTTGGCTTCAGCCAATGGCTTGCCTTGTTCGAGGGTCATCAGGCGAGCCAGGTCGTCCTGGTTCTCGATGATCAGTTCGAACCAGCGACGCAGCTTGTTGGCGCGGTCCTTGGCGGTCAGTGCACGCCAGGCCGGCAGCGCTTTGTCAGCGGCTTCGATTGCACGGCGGGTTTCGGCAGCGCCCATTTTCGGCACGGTGCCCAGAATGTCGCCCGTTGCCGGGTTGGTGACATTGATCGTCTGACCATTGTCCGCATCAACCCAAGCGCCATCGATGAAGGCTTGTTGGCGGAACAACTGGGTGTCTTTAAGCTGCATGTCGGCTTTCCTTAACAGCACCGCGGCCAGCGCGGAGCGAATTATGATTGTAGAAAGGCGCCTTATAGGCTGCCGTCAGGGAAATCATTCACCGGGCTGAAGCACATAAATAGCGCACTGATTGAAACTCGTGCGGTTCAGCACCCAGACAAGAGCGTTTGAAATCTCAAACGAATCCTAGGATCAAAGGGGGTAAAGGACAATAGCCTGTTCGAAAAAAAGAACGAAAACGCCGCATTTGCCTAATTTTTCTGATCAACGTAGCAATCGCAGGTTACGCTTTGGAAAAACGCAGGCGATTCAGCAGCATGGACGCCCGCAGTGCATATGAGTATCATGGCGCCCGCATCGCACCAGTAGCTCAGCTGGATAGAGTACTGCCCTCCGAAGGCAGTGGTCGTGGGTTCGAATCCCGCCTGGTGCACCAAACGTAGAAACGAGAAAGCCTCAGATCTTAGGGTCTGGGGCTTTTTTGTGGGTGTTGCTTCGTCCTGAGTAAGGTTTACACCTTCTGGCTTCTTTTCAGGAAGGTGCAATGGCAGTGGTCAGGCATGCACCTCACGATCAAGAACCTCAGCTACCCACTGATTGATACTCTTGTGGGCTAGCTGTGCTTTTACGGCGACAGTTGCGTGGAGTGCCGGCGCTAAACGCAGACTGAGGTGGCCAGAATAGGGCTTCTGCGGCGTGCGCCCGAGCTTGGCGCAAGTCTCCAGATAATCAGTGACGGCCTCTTCAAATGCATCTCGAAGCTCCCGTACTGACTCGCCATGAAATCCAACAATATCTCTGATACCAGCAATATGGCCGACAAACAGGCCATCTTCCTCGCTGTATTCAATTCGGGCGGCATAGCCTTTGTAATTCATTACGCTCATGGGGTGACTCCTGCTTGTTCAAGGAAAGCCCGAGCATCACGAACCTGGTAGGGCTTTGCTTCTTTGTCCGGGTGTGGTCGGTGAAAGGTGGCGACCACACCGTTCAGCTCAAAGCGCACCCGGGACCCATTGCCTTCAATGGTCTTGGCGCCAGCGGCACCGAATAAAGACTCGATACGGGCCCACTCCAGCGCGGCTGGGGTCGGCCTTGAGAATACTGCTTTCAGGGTGCTGAGCTGTTTGTTATTCATGGTATGAAATTATGATACCGCGCAAAAGAAAGCAACCGTGAATCCTGACTCATCGGCCCTGTCCACACCCCAAGCGCATGGCGACCAATTGATGCTCCCAGCTGGAAAGTGGCTTCGTCCTTAAAATACAAACGCCCGATGCGATGCATCGAGCGTTAGGGTGAAACAGGTGTAAACCTATTTCAGGACTAGACAATCGTCGGGATCTGCAATCTGAAAGAGTAGCGCTTCCTACGAGCCGCTTTGCTCTGCATCAATGAGCGCATCAATCTCTGCAAACACTGTTTCGGCAGCAATATTAGGACGTGGATCGATACGGCTAGCTGCAATGGCTTCAATAATTGCGGAAGCTTGTAACCGATCAAACTGTGAGCCCGTGTCATCGTCGGAAACGGGCTTAATGCGGTTATTCATTCAGTCGTCCAATCGAACTCGTCGTATTCATCATCCTCTTCGTCCTCAACCTCTTCATCATCAAGGACATCTTCCTCAAACGCTTCTTCTGCCTGCTTCGCCAGCAGAAACTCCTTACGACTCTCAGTAACAGCTCGCCGTAATTCCTCGCCCTTCTGCGGGCAGTTGAGCATTTGGGCGATGCGGTCGATTTTTTTCGCCATGGCTACCTCCAACGCATCGGCTATGGGTCGATAGTGCGCGCTTTCGGGTGTCGATGCCAAATGACTGACCGCTCTGCCTCTCAGTTTTTCTGCAAATCCTTGAGTCTGGCCGTGAGATTTTCCTTGGGAAAGCGTTTGTGCAATGTCGCCATCAGGTCAGCGGCCGCTTGAGCCTGACCAGCCTTTTGCAGGCGGATCACTTCCCTTAATTGATCGTCGATAAACTTTGCCGGCGCTATCGCCGGGCGTTTGCTGACTTTCGCTTCGTCAGCCATTTCAACGCTGATCGATTCGCTCTGTGCTGGGGCGGCAAGATCGGCCATTGGGGCCGCAAGCTCTGGCGCGGACATGGCGCCGGCCGGGGCAGCCAGAGAACGCGCTACCGATGATGGTGCTTCTTTTTTGGCGACCGGTGCAGACGCCTTAGGTGCAGGGGCGAAGTCGTAACTCGGCGGTTGCTCCTCCGTGCGTTGCACCAGTGCAAGCATCAGGGCGACACCGACGAGGCTGGCAAATGCGACTTGCCAACGGGGTTTCTGGCAGGCTTGGACCCTGCGTTTCCACAGACCCGGCTTCTGCACAGGGACTTCTCGGTGTGCGGCCGCCAGGAGGAAAGCGTCGAGATGGGCCGGCGGTTCGCTGGTCGCGTGTTCACGATAGTGCTTCAACACTTCGTCTTCTGGCGTAGGACGGGCGTCAGTCATGTCAGTACCTCCTCGGCCAGCAGCCGACGCAGTTTTTGCTGGGCGTAGCGCAAGCGGCTTTTGACGGTTTCCAGCGGTGTTTCGGTGAGGGTGGCGATCTGCGGCAGGTCGAGATCGCCGTGGGCGCGCAGCAGGAACACTTCGCGCTGGTCAGCAGGCAGGTTTTGCAGGGCCGCTTCGAGGCGCTGATTGTCGCGGCTAAGGCTCAGCAGTTGTTCGGGATCAGCAGCGTCATCGCTCAGCGCGTGGAGCTGTTCGTCATAGCTGTCGTGCAAGGGGTTGTGGATTCCGTGTTTGCGCCAGTGATCGATCAGGCGGTTGCGGGCAATCTGGTAAAGCCAGGTACGAAAATTCGCCCGGCCTTGTGGCTGACTGGTGCTGCGGATCAGGCTCAACCAAGTGTCCTGGTAAACCTCTTCGGCCAGCTCGGACTTGCCGCTCAGGCCGAGCAGGAATCGGTAGAGCCCTTGGCGATGACGGGCGTACAGAATCTCGAACGCCGGCCCGTCGCCTGTGCGATAACGGGCCAGCAGCGATTCGTCGCTCGGTTCAGGTGCAGACATGTCAGTTGTAGCCTCCTTTAAGCGGCTCACTGTTCGATGCAGTCGTGGTTCGCAGACTTTGCGCCAACTCCACCAATTGCACGAACTCTGCACGCAGACCAAATCGATCCTCGCCCCGCGCTCCGCGAGCCAAAGTCTCGGTGTCCTTCAGGCTGAAATCGCCGGTATAGCGCCCGTCCTTGAGCTGCTGGGAAAACGCCGCCACGGCCGCCGCAAATCGCAGGTCGTCGCTGGCTTTGACTTCCAAAGCACCCGCAATGGGTCGTTCGATCAAACGACTATTCCCACCTTCCGGCAGCTGATAACGCACACGCAGCATCGCCAATTCCCCGTTTGTACCGGATGCCACCGACTCCGACTTTCCATACCGCAACGGCTCCAACCAACCCTTCTCGCCCTTGGGCACAATTTCGTACAACGCCGTCACCGTATGTCCTGCGCCGATTTCACCGGCATCGACCTTGTCGTTACTGAAATCCTCACGCTTCAACGCACGGTTTTCATACCCCAACAGCCGATATTCGCTGACCTGCGCCGGGTTGAACTCCACTTGCAGCTTCACGTTCTTCGCCACGACCGCAAGGGTCGAACCGAGCTGATCCACCAGCACCTTGCGCGCCTCGCGCAGGTTGTCGATGTAGGCATAGTTGCCGTCGCCCGCATCGGCCAACTGTTCCATCAGGTGTTCATTGTAGTTATCCACACCAAAACCCAATGTGGTCAGGGAAACACCGGTCTTGCGCTTATCCACAGCCATTTGCTTGAGGCTGTCGAAGTCGCTGATACCGACGTTGAAGTCACCGTCGGTGGCCAGCAGGATGCGGTTGATGCCCTTGGGGATAAACGCCTGCTGCGCCATTTGATAGGCCAGTTCGATGCCTGACGCCCCAGCGGTGGAGCCGCCGGCGTTTAACTGATCGATGGCGGTACGAATTTTCGCTTTGTCGCGTCCGGACGTCGGCTCCAGCACCACACGCGAATCGCCGGCATAGACGACCAATGAAACCCGATCCTGCTCGCGCAATTGATCGACCAGCAATTTCAGGGTGCTTTTGACCAGCGGCAAACCTTCGCGTCGGTCCATCGAGCCGGACACGTCCACCAGAAACACCAGGTTCGCCGGGGCCAGTTCCGCGACCGCGCGGTCCGAGGCCTTGATGCCGATGCGCAGCAATCGGGTATGCGGGTTCCACGGCGACGGCGCCAGCTCTGTGGTCACGCCGAAGGGGGAGCCATCGGTGGGCAATGCGTAATCGTAGGGGAAGTAATTGACCATCTCCTCCAGTCGCACCGCACCTTCCGGTGGTAAGCGCCCCTGATTGAGCAAGCGGCGGACGTTGGCGTAAGCGCCGGTGTCGACGTCGGCGCTGAAGGTCGAGACGGGCGCTTCGGCCACGCTGTGAATCGGATTATCCGCCAACGCTTGATACTGCTCCCGCTGCTCATCCCGATATCCCTGTGGAGATGCCTCGCCCGCCAGCATCGGCGCATAGCTCGACATCGGTGCCGGACGCACGCTGCGCTTGGCCATCGAAGTGTCTGCCATGACCGCCTCGCTGCGCACCACGACTTCAGTCGGCAGCGCACCTTGAGCCGGTGGCGGAGCCGAGGCGGAATCAGGCGTGGATGAAACGCCGCAACCGGCAATGGCCAGCAGCAACCCGGCGGCGAAACCCTGGGCGGCCGGGCGGAGGAAATGCAGAGGGAGGGACATGGGGGCTGACCTCAGGAGGAAGTTGATCCATTCATCCTCTGAGACGAGCCCCTTTTCAGGTTCGGGTTAAACCGGCCGAAAAAATTTCAGCGGTGATAACGCCGCACCACACTGCTGTTTTTCAGCACATGGCCTTTGATTTTTTCCAGTAGCTGCGCGCGCGTCAGGCCGGCGGGCAAAGCTTCCGGCGCCAGGTCCAGGGCATAGAGCTGGATGATGTAGTGGTGCGCACTGTCGCCGACCGGCGGGCAAGGGCCCATATAACCGGCGGTGCCTTTGCTGTTGGTGCCACTGACGCCTTCAAGGGCGGATTTTGCGCCGACGCCGGCGGCAATCTGATGCGTCGTGGCTTTGATGCCGTAATGCACCCAGTGATCGACGCCTTGGCCTTTTTGGCCGTCAGGATCGTGCATGACGATGGCGTAACTGAGAGTGCCCGGTGGGCCGGCGTTCCAATTCAAGGCCGGTGACTGGTTGTGCCCACCACAATTGGGCGCATCGCTGGCGGCAGCCGAGGTGAACAGTCGATCGTCGGTGACACCTGGGATGTTCAGGGTAAAGCGCTCCTGGGCCTGCGCCGGAAATTGCACGCAAAGGGCGACTGCAACGGCCGCCAGCCAAGGGTTCAGAGAGGTCAATCGGGTCATACCGGAGCACCTTGTGCGGGTGGGGCCGTCGTCGGCGTGCAAACTATAGCCGGACCGTTCATTCGGTGGCAGCGGGAATTGGCTGAACCTCAAGATAAGCGCCAAACTCTTAAGTGAAACGCTTGCCTGGAGAGTGATCATGGCACTGCATCGCGTCGCCCGTTTCGCCGATGTGTCCGAAAACCGGGGCCTTGAGGTCCAGATCGCAGACACGAAAATTGTCCTGTTGCGGGTGGGCGATCAACTACGCGCCTTTCAGGGCGAATGCCCCCATGCCGGGGCGCCGCTGGCCGAAGGCGCACTGTGCGACGGACGTTTGATCTGCCCGTGGCACAAGGCTGTTTATCGGATCGAAGACGGTGCGCTGTGCGAACCACCGGCCCTGGACAGCCTCAAGCGCTATCCGCTGGAAGTGCGCGGTGACGAGGTCTGGGTCGACGATCAGCCGATGTCCGACGCTCATACCCCACCGGCCGACGACGCGCGAACGTTTGTGATCATCGGTGCCGGTGCGGCAGGCACGGCGTGTGCGGCAGCATTGCGCGAAAAGGGCTTCGGTGGCCGAGTGCTGTTGATCGACCGTGAAACCGACGCCGGTTACGACCGCACGGTCTTGAGCAAATTCGTGATTGCCGGGGAGATGCCGCCGGAAGAAGTCCCGCCACTGCGTGATGAAAGCTTTTACCGCGAACAGCGCATTGAGCGAATAAACGCTGAAGTGACGAGCCTGGACGCCGCGAACAAAACGTTGCACCTGTCTGATGGTCAATCGCTGAGCTACGACGCTGCCCTGCTCGCCACCGGTGGCACACCCAATCCGCTTACGCTGCCTGGCGCCGACCTGCCGCAAGTGTTCGTGCTGCGGTCGAAGGATCAGGCGCAGCGGATTCTGGGTTCGGCAAAACCAGGCCAACGGGCGGTGATCATCGGCGACAGCTTTATTGCGATGGAGTCCGCGTCGTCCCTGCGTCAATACGGCCTGGACGTCACCGTTCTGGCCCGCCACGCAGTGCCTTTTGCTAAACAGTTTGGCGACGCCGTCGGTAAGGCGATTCGTGCCCTGCACGAGGCCAACGGTGTGGTGTTTCATACGGATGGCAACGCAACGCACATCGAAGGAACAGCCAACGTCGAAGCGGTGCGCCTGGACAACGGTCAACGTTTACCCGCGGATCTGGTGTTGGTCGGCATAGGCGTCAGCCCGGCAACCGCATTTACCGGCCTTCCCCTGGAAAAAGACCAGTCGCTGAAGGTCGACGGCGGGATGCGCGTGACCGATGGGCTTTGGGCCGCCGGCGATATCGCGACCTTCCCGCTCAACGGCCAGCCCCAACGGATCGAACATTGGCGTCTGGCACAGCAACAGGCACGGATCGCGGCGATGAACATGCTCGGCGGCGACGAACATTACCTCGACGTGCCCTATTTCTGGACCTGGCACTTCGGTAAAAACTACGACTACCTCGGCCACGCCGCGACCTGGGATGAGGTCGAGTTCAAAGGCGATCCTGACCACCCTCCCTTTATCGGCCTGTTCGGCAAGGACGGGTTGGCGGTCGCTGCAGTGGCTTGCGATGAAGAACGTGCGATAGCGCTGCTCGCCGAACGGATGAAACGGCCGTTGTCGGTGGACGAGGCGTGGCGGCTGATTCGGGACCTGAATTAACGGGATGTGGGAGTCCTTCGGCTTCCAGCGGGAGCAAGCTCCCTGGCCACAAGCCAGACAGCAAAACGCCCGGCGTCTGCGTTGCGCAGAGGCCGGGCGTCGGTCTGTAAGCCTCGGCTTTACTCGACGGCGACGTTACCGCCGAATTTGCTCATGACAAACCCGACAAACTCTTCGACGGTCATCTTCTGGCCGTTGAATTCCACCTGATTGTTGGCGTAGTGCAGTTTGGCGACGATGTTGTTGTCATCCAGTTTTGCCAACTGCGTACCGACTGCCATGCTGCCAAACATATCGGCGGTGGCAGTGGCCTGATCGGCGATGAGCTTGGCGTCGGTCTGACCCTCGATTTGCGACTGCACGCTCAGCAGGTCAACGAGCATTGGCTTGGACACTTTCACGTTGACGTCCAGCAGCGCGATCAGTTGTTGGGTCAACTGGTCCGGCGGCAGGTCCATGGATTGTGGTTTGGTCAGGTCAAGCACCAGGTTGGCGCGACTTTCGCCATTGGGGGTGTTGAACGACAGATTCTCCAGGGCGACCTGCGGACCGGCGGCCAGCAGTTTCTCCAGGCCGGTTTTGACCTGCGCCTCTTCGGCCGGGGTCAGGACCAGCTCTGGCGCCGGTTCACCCGCAGCGACAGCCTCAGCGGCGGCCCGCTCGTACGGCTGCAGTTTGGTCTGGTAAATCTGCATCAGCGACATTGTTGCCGGGATGTCGAGGTTCTTCAGGCTCATGGCCATCTGCGCAGAACCGACAGCCTTGCCGTTCAGGCTCACCTCACCCACCTTGTAATCGGCACGCCCCGAAGCGCTGGTACCGGATTCCTCGGTCTGGTTCTTCATTTCAAATTTCTTGAAACCCAAGACCGACTGCTTGGCGCCGAAGGTGGTCTTGCTGTCGGTCAGCTCGACGGTATTCTCGCCGGTGTAGTAGCCGTAGGTACTTTTAGTCAGGTTGCTGGCCACGGTCAGGCCGTTCAGTTCAACCTTCACCGGCGTCTGATCTTCAGCCACCGTGCTCAGGGTCAGGCTGTCCATGTAACCGTCGGCCTTGACCTTCTGCGCTTGAGCGCTGGCGGCGACATCGAGGTTCAGCCCGGAAAATTTCAGGTTGGACTTGTCGTCCAGCGCCACGTCCAGCGGCAGCAATTGCAGGGTACCGTTGGTGGCATTGTCGTAGCCGATGTTGACCACACCCGTGAGCGGGGATTTGTCTTTGGCAGCGACGAACCACTTCTCGGTGGTCGGAGTTCTTTCCAGTTCGTAGTGACTGGTGGCCAGGACCGGCAGCCACTTCAACGACATCAGGCGCGAAAACGGCAGCGGACCGTGCTCGATGCGATCGACGAACAGCAACTCCACCGGAGCTTCACCGAACATCTCGCCTTCGCCCTTGAGGCGGTAGTGCGCGGTGCTGCTGAACACATGGCGCTCCAGCGATACCAGCTCCAGCGACGCCGTGCCGTTGGAACCGACCAGCGCGGCTTGCAGCTCTTTGTTGGCGTCGGCGATCGAGGTGTTCAGCACACCTTCGAGTTTGGTGCCGGTGTACCAGGCACCGCCGGCGCTGATTGCACCGATGGCAATGACGATTCCAAGAAGCACGCCTGCTGATTTATTCATGAATGACCCGATCAATGTCCGTTGTTTGAAGTGTGGTCGTCTTCCCTGAACCCATGACGGGTTACGGTCACGACTGCGCTAAAAGAGCGATGGAGATTAGCATCAGGCGCACCAGGCGACCCAATGATTAAAGGTTAAAGAGTGTCTATGGACCGTATGCAGGGGTTGAGAGTTTCGGCGGGTATGAAATCGCCTTCGCGAGCAGGCTCGCGAAGGCGTCAGTGCAGGCGACATCCATTCAGGAATACTGAACCTCAATCTCATCAAGCTGATGATCAAAGCTCTTGAGCCGTGCGGTCCACGTATAGACCAGCACTTCGAAGTCGCGATTGATCACCGCCGTGCCGCTTGGGGATTCCGAGCGGGGGTCGCAGAAGTCCAGTTGATAACGTTCGCGGGCCATGGCGGTGGCGACATCGGAGAGTTCACGGGCGTTATTGAGCCAGTGCCAGCCGTCGTCGGACACTTGCTTGTCCAGCGCCTGGCATTGTTTTTTCAGGGTTTCGAGGCTTTTTTCCAGCGGCGTGCCGGTGAGTTCGCCCATGACTTCCTGGAACGTACGCCCCGGTTGCCAGTAACTGCCCCAGAAATACCGATCGAACACCGTTTCGACACGGCGCAGCGCGACTTTGGTGTCCCAGATGAGCACAAGGGTCTTGCCTTGTTCGAGCTGTCTTTTTTTGATGCGTGCGCCCTGGACTGAAGCCCAGGCCACCACCACGATTGCCATCACGGCAATCAGTGCCGCGGCGCTGTCGAGGAACACCAGCGCTTTGTCGATCTGGTGGGCCAGCATGATGCCGTAGAAATAAGTGGCCGACAGCAACACCAATGCCGCTATAGCGCACCAGAAGCCGGGAGCATAAGGGTTTTTCATTATTGGAATCCCCATGACCAACGCGAGCCTTGATTGATGAGTTCGACGCGCGACCTCATCAAGTCAAAGCATAGCAACGGCCTCAGGGTTTGCCGGAGTTCGTGCCTTGCGTTCGTCCGCTTTCCCAGCCGCCACCCAAGGCCAGGAACAAATCGATCTGGCTCATGGCAACCTGCGTGCTGGCGGAAGCCAGTTGCGCCCGCACGTCGGTGTAGGTGCGGGTCGCTTGCAAGTCTGCCAGGAACGATGCGCGGCCGGCCTGGAAGAAGCGGTGGGTCTGATCTGCCGCCAGTTGCGCCGATTGCTCGGCATCGGCCAGTGCGTCGCGACGTTGTAACAACGCGGAGTACTGTGCCAGGCCGGTTTGGGTCTCGCGGATGGCGTTAAGCACTACGCCATCGAAATGTGCCAGCGCGCCTTGGGTCGTTGCTTCGGCCTCGCGGATTCGCGCCCGGGAGCCGTTGGACGGCACGGTCCAGGTGAGCAACGGCCCGAAGCCCCAGCGATTGGTCGCCGGTTTGCCGAGGTTTTCCAGGATGCCGACGGTACCCACGGTCGCGCCGATGCTGATGTCCGGGTACAACTCGCCCGTGGCGATGCCGATGCCGGCGGTCGCGGCAGCCAATCGACGCTCGGCCTGCCGCACATCGGGACGGCGCTTGAGCAACGTCGCACCGTCACCGACCGGCAACAATTGCGCAATCTTTGGCAGTTCGGCGCAGCGGTCAGTGCCGGCCGGCAGTTGATCCAGCGGTTTGGCCAGTAGCATCGACAACCGGAACAACCCGGCCTGACGCGCCGCCTCATAACGCGGCATGTCGGCGCGCAGGGATTTGAATTGGGTTTGCGAGCGGGTGACCTGGGTTTCATCGCCACGCCCGGCGTCACGCAAACGCTGGATCAGCGTGGTGCTCTGGGCTTGCAAGTCGAGGGAATGCTGGGCGATTTCCTGCTCTTCGTTGGCCGCGCAGACTTGGGTGTAGGCCCGGACCACATCGGCTACCAAGGTGATTCTCGCGGTATCGGCCGCGGCTTGGGTCGCATCGGCATTGGCCTTGGCCGCCTCGATGCCGCGCTGCAACGTGCCGAACAAATCGAACTGATACGAGGTGGTAATGCCAATGTCGCCGACGTTGGCCACCGGCACTTTCTCCGGCAGCAGGAATGCTTCGCCAGATTCCTGCAAACGCTGGGCGCCCATCTTTACCCCGCCGCTCCAGCCACCTGCCGCTTGAGCTTCATCGACCTGCGCACGCGCCCGGGAAAGGTTCGCCGCCGCCACGCGTAAATCAGTGTTGGAGGCCATGGCCTGCTCGACCAATTGATCGAGGCGCGGGTCCTGATACAAGCGCCACCAATCGCTGGGCACGGGTGCCGAGACGACATTTTTGCCGTTCACCGCCAAGTCGCCCTGCAAGTCTTCACGGTGTACGGCGGCCTCATCCGGCACGTGATAATCCGGCCCGACCACCTGGCAGGCCGACAGCAACAGACCTAAACCGGCGATAGCCAAACCCGAAGCCCTGCTCATTTCGCGGGCTCCTGGGTTTGATCGTCAATGATCGACACGGTGGCGGTACGCCCGGCGATCATGCGGAAGTCCGCCGGCACGTCATCGAATGCAATCCGCACCGGAATCCGCTGCGCCAGCCGCACCCAACTGAACGCCGGGTTGACGTTGGGCAGCAGGTTGCTGCCGCTGCTGCGGTCGCGGTCTTCGATGCCGGCGACGATGCTTTCCACATGCCCGCGCAGGCGAGCGCGGTCGCCGATCACCCGAATATCGACGCTCTGGCCGACATGAATGCCGTCCAGTTTGGTTTCTTCGAAATAACCGTCGATGTGGAACGAATTGCTGTCCACCACTGACAACACCGGACGCCCGGCGGTGACGAATTCCTGGTTGCGCGGCGCACGGTCGTTGACGTAGCCGTCCACCGGGCTGCGGATGGTCGAGCGGTCGAGGTTGAGCTGGGCGCTGTCCACCGCCACCTGGGCTTCCATCAACGCCACTTCGGCGCGGGCCACCCGGGACTGGCTCTCTTCCAGTTGCTCACCCGGCACCAGATTGCCGAGGCCACGGTTACGCTTGGCTTCGCGTTGCGCCTGCGCCAGGGTTTCCTGACGGTCGGCGACCGCCGCCTTGGCCTGACGCAGGGCCAGTTTGAAACGGTCCTGATCAATGCTGAACAGCACCTGGCCACGTTTGACTAATTGGTTGTCACGCACGTCAACTCGCTGGATCAGCCCGGACACGTCCGGCGCGATCTGCACAATGTCGGCGCGAATGTGGCCGTCCCGGGTCCAGGGCGCGAACATGTAATACATCACCATGCGCCAGACCACGACAACGGCGAAGGTCACGATCAGCAGGGTCAGCACTACGCGACCGATGGTTAAAAAAGGTTTTTTCATGTCATCAGGTATCGACTGAGTGAGTCCACGGCGCCGAGCAGCACAGCGTAGAGAGCCACGTTAAACAATGCCCGGTGCCAGACCAGACGGTAAAAGTGCAGTCGCGTCAGCAACCCGTGCACCAGCAGGAACAACACGTACGTAATGCCCATCAGCACCAGCAGCGTGGGCAGGAACACCCCACTGATATCCAGATCACCGATCATAAAGGCGCTCCATCGATGCCATGGGGAAGCGGTTCTTCGAGCTCGCCGGCGCCGACGAATTCCACCCCCGGCAGCAACGACAGACGCAGGCCGCTCAAGGCGTGCAGCAAATGCAGACGCGCACTTTCATCGCACTCCGTGTTGAGGGCACGGCGGGTGCGGTCCAGGGTCATCAGCAACGGACTCGGCGCCGGCAACCGCTCGCCAGCCTTGAGGCAGGCCTTGAAATACTCGCCAACCTCGGCCACCACCTGGTGCAGCAGCACTTGCGGTGCGCCGAGGACGCGCGGTGTATAGGCGAGCAAATCCAGCAGGTTCAGCGCCACGCGCACTTCCCGCAGGGCAATGCCGGTGTCCTGGCCGGTCATGGCCAGGCGCGGCAAATGCTGCATCAGACGATCGAGCATCTGCACACCCAAGTGCCGGTGCTCAGACAACGTCGCCGGTTCGGTCAGGCTGACAATGTCGCGCCAGCTGAAACGGGTCAGACGCTTGGCCGCCAGATCGGCGCCGAACGGCCGGGCGATCAGGGTCCAGACGAACGCGAACAATAGGCCCACGGGCCCGGCTAGGTTGGAGTTGGCGAAGCTGAGGAAATCCGCGTCGTAGGCGCCCTGAATACTGATGAAAGACGACGTGTTGACGAGGGTCAGCAGCATGCCCAGATAGAACTGCGGCTTGACCGTCAGGGTGCCGATGCAAATGAACGGCACGGCAAACGCGAGCACCAGCATCGGGAAGTCATGCAGGTTGGGCAGGACCAGAAACAGATAGAGGCTGGCGAACAACACCGACATCGCCGTCCAGAAAAAGAATCGGTAGATCTGCGGCGCCGGGTCGTCCATCGAGGCGAAAAAGCTGCACGCCACCGCCGCCAGAATCACCGCAGCGCCACCGTCGGTCCAGCCGAGCAGAATCCACAGCACCGACGCGACGATGATGGCGGTGACGGTGGACGCCGCCGAATAGAGCATCAGCCCACGGTCGAGAAACGGCGACAGCCGACCGAGCCGCCAGTGCCGATAGACCGCGCGCCAGCTGTCCTGGCTTTCGCACTGGATGGCGTACTGCAGGCTGCGGCAGTCCTGCCACACATCGATCCACTCGCCGAGGCGATACAGGGCGTTCGAAAACAGCAGCTGCTTGCGATCATCCAGCGCCTCGGCGGACGGTTGCAGCGCTTCGAGTTGATCTTTCAGCGCTTGCCAGCGCACGAGGTCGGCGTCTTTGTGGTCGAGCCATTCGGTGGTCGCGGCCAGCAGCGGCGCGAACTTATCCACAAGCTCGGGCGTGCGCCGCTCAAGGGCATAGAGCGCGTCGTCGAGGGCGTCGATCACTGGCAGCAGGTGAATCATGCGGCCGCGCAGTTCCTTGGTGTTGCGCACCGTTTGCGGCCGTGCGCCTTCGTGGGGCAACTGACCGATCATCAATTCCAGCGTGTTGAAGGTCGCAACCATCGACGAACGCAGCGCGCTGACTTCGTCCGGCTGCACGTTGAGGCTGAGGAAGCGCAGGCTGTAAGTCGAGGCATCGGCAAACCATTTATTCACCGAATCGTTGAACACCGGCGCCAGCCGCCGAGGCCAGAACATGGCGCCAACCACCGCGGCCACGGCGATGCCGAGGAAGATTTCTTCGGTCCGTGCTTCGGCGATGTCCCACACCGCAAAGGGGTTATCCACCACCGGCAGGGCGATCAGCGGCAAGGTGTAACCGGCGAGCATCAGGGCGTAACTGTTGGCCGTGCGCAGGTGCAGCGACAGAAACAGCAGAATCCCGGTCCACAGCGCAATGACCACCACCAGCGCATAGGGGCTCTGGACAAACATCGGCACGAAAAAAACCGCGGCGGCGGCACCGAGAAGGGTGCCGACTGCGCGGTACAGCGCCTTGGAACTGGTAGGGCCGACAAACGGACTGGAAACGATGTAAACCGTGGCCATCGCCCAATAAGGCCGGGGCATTTGCATGAGCATGGCGATGTACAACGCGATCATCGATGCCGCGAACGTTCGCACACCGTAGAACCAGTCCCGCGCTGGGGGCATGCCGGTAAAAAATCCGCTCAAGGGTTGATCACCGGCAAATGATTGGCCGATTCAAAAGCCCTCAGCACCCGCAACGCCGCTTCCAGATCACTCTGATCGATCCCTTCGAGCACTTCATGGCGCAAGCGCACCAGCTCGATTTCGACGGCCTGCACCAACTCACGGCCGGTCTCGGTCAGGCTCAGGCATTTGGCGCGCCGGTCATGGGTGTCTTCGGTACGGCAGACGTAGCCGGCATGACACAACTGATCCAGCAGACGCACCAGCGACGGGCTCTCCATCCCGGCCGCCTGCGCCACCGTCACCTGCCGCACACCCTCGCCCAAACGCCCGATCATCAACAACGGAACGGCGCAGGCTTCGGAGATTCCATAGTTGACCAGCGTGGTCTGGCAGATCTTCCGCCAATGCCTGGCGGCCACCACCATGGAGCTGCTGATGTTCATTTGGAGAGCGTCGAGGTTGTTCGGCACGAGGGAATGCACACACTGTTAGTTTGCTAACTATCAATATGGCATTTGAGGGGAAAGTTGGTCAAGTTTTGAAACAATTCTCAGGCGAACGGACAGCCTTTTTACGATCCATCAGGACGCCAGGTTGAAATCGCCTAGACGTACCAGCATCGCTTCATAAAGATCTGCCGAAACCAGATAGGCCTTGATCTTATTGTTTTCCAGCACCGCAATAGGTCCGGCTTGCGCTTCGCGTACTGTAGCTCCTGCGTTTTTCGCGAGCTCAGAGATGCTGATGACTCTTCCTGCCAAAACACGTTGCATGACTCGGTCTCATGGTCGGACTCAACGCCATGAAGCTACTTCAGCTCAGGTAATACCTTTCAGAAAAGCTGTGACAAGGTTTTGCGCTCAGATTTTTTACACCCCCCGCCCCTTCCTCAACAGCACATCCAACTGATCCACCACCTCTGCCCAATCGGCGTCATCCAGAATATCGTCGCGCAAAAACTGCGCTTGGCTCTCGCTCCAGAAGAACGCATCCGCCAGGTGCAATTCGGGCTTGAGCGGTGAATGGGTGGCGATAAATTTGTCGATGCTTTCGGCGTCATCAGGCAGGCCGAGTTGTTTGAACAGGGAGGGGAGGCTGTGGGTTGGGGATTCCATGTCGGGCTCCTTTTTCATGGCAAATGATTGGGTGACTGCTAAGCAGTCAATCGCGGGCAAACCTCGCTCCCACAAGAACGGCGTGAACCCTGTGGGAGCGTGGCTTGCCCGCGAAGGCGTCATGACTGACGCCGAAAAACTACTGACTCAACTCACACACTTCAGCATGCGGCACCATTTTCAGGAATTCCGGCACGCTCATGTGCACCAGGTTGTTGTGGTTACCAGCCTCCAGGTAGATGTCTTTTTGCCGGGTCAGCAGTGGGTCGATGACCATGTCCAGGCCATAGGATTCGCCCAACGCCGGCACAGCGCCGCGTTCGCAGTCCTGGAACAGATGCGCCAGGGTGCTTTCCCGGGTGATCTGCCATTCGCCACTGCCGCGTACTTTGCTCAGGTCCAGGTGACGGCTCGCTGGCAACACAGCCATCAGATAATGGCCGTGGTGGTCGTCGAGGATCACCGATTTGGCCACCCGTTCGGCAGGAATACCCGCGACCCGCGCCGTTTCAAGGCTGCTGGCCGAGTGCGGATGGGTGACGACGTCAAATTCGCATTGAGCCTTGTTCAGGCTGTCCTGCACAGTTCTTGCCATACGCATGATGCACCTCGGAGTCCGCAACAACGTTTCGCGGACGATGGTTAAAGCTTTTCTCTTCACTAAAAGTCTAGGCCCGCTGGCGCCATCGCGCGGGAAATCTGCCCGCCGGAATAACGTCAACAACTGATCAAAATTCGTACAATTCAGAGCTCAGCTAGACTGTATAAAGAACCATCAATGACTCTCCCGGAGGGTCACGTGAACACTCGTTGTTGTGCAGTTGCGCTGCTGTTGGCCTTGAGCGGATCGGTATTCGCGGCGGACACCGTCGTCTTGCTGGTGCCCAACCCCATCGGGATCTGGCTGATCACGTTCGGCATCGCGTTTCTGGTCGCCGAAGCGGCCCTGCCCAATTACGGCGTGATCGGTCTGGGCGGCATTGTGATGTTCGTGATCGGTGCGGTGATTCTGACCAACACCGAGGTGCCGGTTCCGTTGATGATCGGCCTGGGACTGATCAGTGCCCTGTTGCTGATTTTCCTGCTGATCCACGCCCTGAAAACCCGACCGCGCGAAAACGTCAGTGGCGATGCAGGACTGGTGGGTAGCGTGACCCCGGTGATGTCGCTGGCGGGCAATGCCTACAACGGTTGGGTGCACCTGCAAGGAGAAAAGTGGCAAGTGCTCAGCGCCACGCCGCTGCAACCCGGGCAACGGGTCCGGGTGGTGGCACGCAAGGGATTATTGCTGGAAGTGGCCGCGGCTGACGCGGCGCCGGGTGGAGAATAACCATGGGCTTGCAACTGGGTTTTGCCGCGCTGCTGTTACTGGTGATTGCATTGGCGGGGTCGACCTTCCGCATCCTGCGCGAATACGAGCGCGGGGTGGTCTTTCAGCTCGGGCGCTTCTGGCAGGTCAAAGGCCCTGGTCTGATCCTGCTGATTCCGGTAGTACAGCAAATGGTTCGCGTCGACTTGCGCACCGTGGTCCTCGACGTGCCGCCACAAGACGTGATCACCCGCGACAACGTCTCGGTCAAGGTCAACGCGGTGCTGTATTTCCGCGTCCTCGATCCGCAGAAAGCGATCATCCAGGTCGAAGACTTTCTCATGGCCACCAGCCAATTGGCTCAAACCACGTTGCGGGCCGTGCTCGGTAAACATGAACTCGATGAACTGCTGGCCGAACGTGAGCGGTTGAACATCGACATCCAGCAAGTGCTCGACGCCCAGACCGACGCCTGGGGCATCAAGGTCGCCAACGTCGAGATCAAGCACGTGGACCTCAACGAATCGATGATCCGCGCCATCGCCAAACAGGCTGAAGCCGAACGGGAGCGCCGGGCCAAGGTGATCCACGCTGAAGGCGAATTGCAGGCCTCGGAAAAACTGATGCAGGCCGCCGAAATGCTCGGGCGCCAGCCTGGGGCCATGCAGCTGCGGTACATGCAGACATTGAGTTCGATTGCCGGGGACAAGAGTTCGACAATTGTCTTTCCGCTGCCGATCGAGCTGCTCAAGGGGATGGCGGATTTGTCGTCCAAATCCTGACCTTCTGCGCAAACACCAACGTCTGGTAACTCCGTCGGAGATTTCCTTCAAGTTGTAGTGGTGTTGGTGAACTTGTTCCGGTCCGGACCCAGGTCTAGTCTGGCTTTGTCACTGAATAAACGGTGACACGGACGTGCAAGTCCGACGAAACTGTTTGGGTCGCAATTGCCATGGCTCATTGCTTTATGGCGGCTGCGCGCAGGAGATCCTCGGATCTGCTGGGTGTCCTAAACAGTCCCGGTCTTGCACACCTGCGCACGGCCGCCACCCTATTCGCGTGCAAGCGAACGGTGACGGCCCCCACTTACTGTTTAGGATCTTTTATATATGCACAAAATTACTCCGAATCCTCCAGAGAACTCTGGAACCGATTCCCAAGATTCCCTCGAAACCGAAAAACTCAAAGAAGCCGCCGACCGCGCCTTCGCCCACTACTTCCCCCCGACCACCGAAAAACCGCCCAAACACCGCAAAGGCAACCTCTTCACCGTCGCCCCCGATGTCAACACCGAATCCCTTCTGGCCAACGCCTCCGAAGACCTGCTGTCCATCAGCGCCATCGCTGCCAATCTGGCGGACGATGTGGACGGCACGCGGCGCTCGGTAGCCTTGGCGCTCAGCCGCATGGCCGATGGCGTGCAGTTGCTCGTAGAGCGAGCGCTGGATCATTGGGAGGAGTCGGAGGTCATGCAGGCTCGGGTCAAGGTTTAGCCGGGTACATTTGCGGTGATTTGACCACCGCTTTCGCGAGCAGGCTCACTCCTACAGGGGAATGCATTCCAAATGTAGGAGCGAGCCTGCTCGCGATGGCGTCAGTACAGTCAATAAATGAATCAGCGATTATCACGGCGATCTTTTTCCAATGCCTCATAAGGCGCTCGCGCCCAACGCTCCACACGTTCATGCAAAAGCGCCGTGGCCTCGCGGCGCTTGCTATCGCTGTCCCCGACAAACTCGTCTGAAGGCCGTTTGGCATGCTGCCCCACCGCAGCAAACACTTGCTCACGCTGCACGTCATCCAACCCAAAAAACTCAGCCAACCGCCCGGCCATCGCCCCCGGCAATTCGCTGTAATTCACCGCCAACCCACCAAACTCCCGACAGTGCGCCAACCCCGATTCCAACAACCTTCCCAACCGTCGCGCGATGTAATCCTCGCGGCCATCAAATGGCAGCTCATCAATCATCCCTGGCACCATGTGCATGCCCGGACGACGCAGATGCGAAACAGCAATTTCCAACGGATCGCGGTACAGAAACAACCACGGCGTCTCGGGAAAAGTCTCGCGCAACAGCGGCAGTTCAGCGATGTTCCAGGCATCGAGCTTGATCACCAGTCGCTGCTCGACGCCGAGCCGACGCTGGCCATAGGCGGACAACAACCCTTCAATGGCGGCACGCCTTTCGGCTAACGGCAAACCACTGCGCAGCAAAGCATCCAACGGCGGTGGCTCACTGATGACGATGTGGCTGTCGAGTCGGGCGAGCATCTGGCTGATCAGGGTCGAACCGCAGCGGGACGCATGAAAAATGAAGGCACTGGGCGTCAGTCCAGGACTGCACACCTGCCAGTCAGTGAGCGCCGACAACGGCGTTTCCCGGCGAAATGCCTGATTGAACGGCAGCCTCAACGCGTCCTCCACCGCATCGCGAAAAAACGGTTGATGCAGCCGCGCGTCACCGAACCAGCACCAGTCAACCCGCCACTGACCTGCGACTGGCCAGACGCGAATCGGCAACCACCCCTCGAGATTCAGGCGCTCCATTGTTCGTTCCATCGACGCCGGCCGTCGCGCATCGCCGCACGCAGTTCTTCGCGGGTAAATGGCAAGCCCCGCTCGGCACCCAGTTCCAGCGCGCGGGCGATAAACACTTCGCTGTCCTGCATACCCTGCAAGGTTTTACTCAGTTGTGGATCGGTTTCCACCAGCGCTTTGAACGGCGCAAAAAAACCATGACCGACATCAGGACGCGGCGTCGTCGCCACCCCGTCAGAAATCGCCTGCTCCAGCCAGGCGCCGGGCCGACAATCGAGCACCAGATGAATGCGCGCCTGAGTATCACGATTGTCCACGCGATGAGGTCGTGACAGGTCGAGAAACCAGCATTCACCGGCAGCCATCGGCATGCGCTGGCCGTCCAGCATAAAGTCCACGTGAGGCGGGCTGAGCAGTGGAATGTGCAGACGTAAATCGGCGTCCGACTCGCCCAGATCATAGTCGCGATGTTCGTGAATCTGCCCGCCAGGACCGAGCCGCAATAGCCGCGCGCTGACGATGTCCAGCGGCAGATCGCGCAAGCCTTGCTGCCATCGGACATCCCGCAACCACGGCGCGCGTAGCAGCGGTTCGCCGCGACCCGGTGCCAGTTCGGTCAACGCATCCGCCGCTGAAATCAGCGCTACACCGCTCCAGTCGCCAGCGTAATAAGCGTTGTTGAAATGCCCCCGCCACATGTCCTCGTCAATAGCGGCCAACGCCTGCAACAGCAGCGGCAAATCCACCGCCACCGGCAAGCGCGAGAAGGCCGGTCGGTTCATCGCTTCGGCAACACCGCGCACTCGCCGAGCCAGGTCAGCAAGTGGTCGAGACAGGCCTCAACCGACTGCACGCCGGTATCGAGCACCAGGGAGGCGGACGGCGGCGATTCATACGGTGCAGACACACCTGTAAATCCTGGCAAATCGCCCCGTCGTGCTCGGGCGTAATGACCTTTCGGGTCGCGCTGCTCGCAGACGGCAAGGGAGGCGCTGCACCAGACTTCGCGGTAATCCTCGCCCAGCCGCCGGGCAAACACCTCACGCAACTCCACCAGCGGCGCGATCATCGCGAGGATGACGATCTGCCCATTCTCCACCAGCAGCGCCGCGACTTCGCTGGCGCGACGGATGTTCTCCAGACGATCACTGTCGGCAAAACCCAGATCGCGATTGAGCCCGACCCGCAGCCCGTCGCCATCGAGCACGATGCTCTGCACGTCGCGCTCGAACAGCTCGGCGTGCAGCGCCTGGGCCAGGGTCGATTTGCCCGCCGCCGGCAACCCGGTCAGCAAAATCGCCGTGCCGCGATGGCCGTTACGGACCTCTCGTTGTGCGCGGCTGATGCTGGCGGTCGGCGCCCGCAGATTATTGGACGGGGGCATGGGTCACCGGCACGGTGATGTTGCCCGACGCCCACGCCGCTTCGCGGGTGGCTAATGCGGTGGCAATGGATTGCACTTCGGTGGATTGCACCTGATCCGGCAGCGGATCGAGCCCCGCACTGGCAAAAATCTGGCCGTAAGCGTTACGCAGATCGGCGTACGACAGGTCGCGACGCAAATCGGCCTGCAAGGTGTTCAGTTCGCCCTGGATCAAATCCAGTTCACCCAGACTGGCCGCCTGATAACGGTTGCGCAGTTGGCCAACGATCTGTCCGTCGATGTCCGACAGTTGCTGATTGGTCTTGAACTGCCGCAATGCCTCGCGGTAGTTGGCGTTGGCCACATAAAGCTGCGCCAATACCGCGATCGACATGGCCTGACGGCGCGCGGCGGCAACTTCTTCGCCAGCCTTGGCAACGTTGATCGCCGCTGGGGCAGAAATCACGTTGAACAGGTTCCACGTCACTTTCACGCCGTAGTCGGCCCAGCCCTGCTCCACCAGGAACGAGTTGCTGTCGTAATGCCCGCCGGCCGAGAACTCCAGACCTGGCAGCAGCCGCAACATGGCTTTGCGGGTTTCGGCCGCACTGATGCGGCTTTGGTAATCCTGTTCGCGCAGCTCGGGACGACTGGTCAGGGCTTCCTGTTCCAGGCTGGCGAGGTCAACGTTCAATTCCGGAATGACATAGTCGTCCTGGGTCGCCAGGGTCAGGTCGGTGCCCAGCGGCAGATTGATCAGGGTCGCCAGTTCGGTTTTCGCCAGCGACAGCGCACGACGCTGTTCTTCCAGTTGGCGCGTGGCTTCGATCAGCGAACGTTGATAACCCAGTGCCTGAATCGGATCGCCGATTCGCTGCTGGCTCATGCTTTGGCTGTTGCCGCGCGCGGTGTCGACCCGGGCCATGAGGCTGTCGATCTGCTTGAGCAAACGCTCGGCGGCCATGGCCCGCCAATAGGCCGAACGCACGTCCTGAACGATGGTGTTGATCACCTTGCGCCGACGTTCCTGAACAATCATTCGCTGGTCGCCCTGTTGCTTGGCGCTGATGTAGCTGACGCCAAAATCGAGCACGTTCCAGACCATGGTCAGGTCAGCGACTTCACGGTCGCGGTCCTGTGAGGTCGATGGCTCCAACGACTGGGTGCCGGTCCGTACGCTCTGGCTGCTGGAGGCGTTGACGTTGTTACGGCCGACGTACCCGGCGTCCAGCGCCATGCGCGGCAACATGTCGAAACTGGCGAGGTCGAGTTGGCGCTTGGCCAGGGCCTCTTCCATGATTTTGAGCCGGCCTTCGAGGTTGTACTTCACCGCACGGGCCATGGCTTGATGCAGGGTCAGCGGACCGCTGAGGGGCTCCTGATCCTTGTACATATTTTGCAGATCGCTTCTGGCGCGCTGTTCGCTGACGCTGCGTTCGATCGGTTCACTGGTGACGGCACATCCGCTTATCGCAAGCGCCAGCAGGCTGGCGCCGAACAACATGTGACTTCTATTCATCCTTGACTGCCCCTGGGTACTGCATTGTTTTAAGGGTTTTTCAGGCCTGCATTTCGCTGATGCCGACTTGCTTCAACGCCGCGGCCAGGGTGTCGACCTGCCGCTGCTCGGTGTCTTTGATCTGTTGCAATTGCTGGTTCAATGTCAACGCGCCGAACACGCCGCGCAGCCCTTGGGAAACATCCCCGCCCTTGATCGAATGACTGCCGAAAGAATTCAGCTCGCCTCGTTCGCTGCCGGAGTACTGATTGAACAGACCGGACAACGTACTGGTGCTAAACACCCCGCCATCGCCACCACCAAAGCCGAGGAAGCCGTTGCCCGAGCCATCGCCACCGTTGTCGCTGCTGCTGAATACCTGGGCGATGAAGCTGGGCGCCAGCGCACCGTGGTTGATGAAGATGTCGCCCAGCGGCCGGATGCCATTGCCGATCACGCGGCTTTCGAACAATGGGGTAAAGGTCAGCGGTGAGCCGAGATCACCGGTGGGTGGGGCAAAGATGATCGGTTGCAGAGGCACGTTGGGCTGATCGGAGACGGTCACCGGTGGTGGGACCCGGGCCAGCGGGTCGGGCGTTACGACCACGGCAGGCGTCTGCACTGGCACGGTGTCGATGGTGTAGTTATTGGACACCGCCACACCCGTGCCGGTATTGCCCGAACCGTCGCTGACGTTGCTGGTGTCCAGCGCGATGAAGTTGCTCGGGTCGGTGATGCTCGCGGTCGGCGTGAAGGTCGCCGTCCAGGTCTTGCCGCCATCGCTGCTGGTCAGGTTGGTCAACTCGCCGTTGGTGACGCTGAGGTCCGACAGATCGAAATCGCTTACCACTTCGCTGAAGGTGATCGTCACCAGCGTGGTCTGGCCGATGCTCAGGTTCGGGTTGGCGACGACGATTGTGGCGGTCGGCCGAGTCGCATCGAGTGCGTAGTTGTTGGAGATCGCGATTGTCGCGCCGAGGTTGCCAGCAGCGTCGGCCACGTTGCCGGTGTCGAGCAGGATCAGGTTGGTGGTGTCGTTGATATTGGCGGTCGGGGTCAGCGTGGCGGTCCAGGTCTTGCCGCCATCGCTGCTGAGCAGGTTGGACAACGTGCCATTGGCGACGCTGAGGTCCGACAGGTCGAAACCAGAAACCGCCTCGGTGAAGGTGATCGTGACCGTGGTCGTCTCGCCGATGCCCAAGCGGTTATCCGCCACCGCAATGGTCGCGGTCGGGCGAGCGGTGTCGATGGCGTAGTTGTTGGAATCGGTTACGCCCACGCCACTGTTGCCCGACGCGTTGGTCACACCGCTGTTGTCGAGGCTGATCAGGTTGGTGGTGTCCGTCACGTTGACGGTTGGGGTGAAGGTGGCGGTCCAGGTAACGCCGCCATCGCTGGACGACACGTTGCTCAGCGTGCCGTTGGCAATGCTCAGGTCCGCGTTGGTGAAACCGCTCACCGCTTCGCTGAAGGTGATGGTCACCCCTGAGGTTTCACCGGCCTTGAGGGCGTTGTCGGCCACCACGATGGTTGCGGTCGGCACCTGGGTCTCCACCACATAGTTGGCGGAGTTGGTCGTGCCCGAGCCCGCGTTGCCGGCCAGGTCCGAGACGCCGGTGTTGTTCAGGGTGATGAGGTTGGTGGCGTCGGTCACGCCGATGGTCGGGGTAAACGTCCCGGTCCAGGTGATACCGCCGTCGCTGCTGCTGACATTGCTCAACGTACCGTTGGCGACGCTCAAATCGCTGTTGTCGAAACCGCTTACCGCCTCGCTAAAGGTGATGGTCACCAGTGAGGTTTCGCCCGGTTTCAGGGTGGTATCGCTCAGCACGATGGTCGCGGTCGGGCGCTGGCTGTCGATAGCGTAATTATTGGAATCGGTGGTGCCGCTGCCGGCGTTGCCCGACAGGTCCGTGACTCCGGTGTTGTCCAGAGTGATCAGGTTGGTCGTGTCGGTGATGCCGGCGCTCGGGGTAAAGGTCGCCGTCCAGGTGACGCCGCCGTCGCTGCTGCTCACGGCCGTCAACGTGCCGTTGGCAATCGTCAGGTCGGCGTTGGTGAGACCGCTCACCGCCTCGCTGAAGGTGATGGTCACCAGGCTGGTCTGGCCAACGCCCAGAGCTGCATCAGCCACCACGATGGTCGCGGTTGGACGCTGTGTGTCGATGGCATAGTTGTTGGAGTCGGTGGTGCCGCTGCCGGCATTGCCCGAGGCGTTTTGCACGCCCGTGTTGTCCAGGGTGATCAGGTTACTGGTGTCGGTGATGGCGATGGTCGGGGTGAATATTGCGGTCCAGGTGATGCCGCCATCGCCGCTGGTCACCGCCGTCAACGTGCCGTTGGCGATGGTCAGGTCGGCATTGGAGAAACCGCTGACGGCTTCGCTGAAGGTAATAGTGACCAGCGACGTTTCACCGACGCTCAGCGCATTGTCGGCGACGACGATGGTGGCGGTCGGCAGCACGGTGTCGATGGTGAAGTTGGCCGAGTTGGTGGTGCCGCTGCCCGCGTTGCCGGCAATATCGGCCACGCCGGTGTTGTTCAGAATGATGAGGTTGCTGGTGTCCTTGACGCCGACGGTCGGTGTGAAGGTCGCGGTCCATGTGATACCGCCGTCGCTGCTGCTGACCGCGCTCAAGGTGCCGTTAGGAATGCTCAAGTCACTGTTGTCGAAACCGCTGACTGCTTCGCTGAACGTGATGGTCACCAGTGAAGTTTCGCCGGCGCTTAGCGTGCTGTCGGCGACCACAATCGTGGCGGTCGGACGCAGGCTGTCGATCACGTAGTTGTTGGAATCGGTGGTACCCGAGCCAGTGTTACTGGCCGCGTCCGCAATGCCGGTGTTGTCCAGCGTGATGATATTGGTCGCATCGTTGATGCTCGCCGCCGGCGTGAAGGTCGCGGTGTAGGTGATGTTATCGCTGGTGCTCAAGCCGCTCAGGGTGCCGTTGTCGACCGTAAAGTCGGCAAGGGTTAAACCGGTCACCGCTTCGCTGAAAGTGATGGTCACCAGCGAGGTTTGGCCAAGCGCCAGTGTTGGATCCGCCACGACGATGGTCGCGGTTGGTCGCACGGTATCGATGGCGTAGTTGTTCGAATCGGTAGTCCCGCTGCCGGCGTTGCCCGAAGCATTTTGCACACCGCTATTGTCCAGGCTGATCAGGTTGGTCGCGTCGGTGATGCTCGTCGTTGGCGTGAAAGTCGCTGTCCAGGTAATCCCGCCGTCGCTGCTGCTCACCGCGGTCAATGTGCCGTTGGCGATGGTCAGGTCGGCGTTGCTGAAACCGGTCACCGCTTCAGAGAACGTAATGGTCACCAGGGATGTTTCGCCGATGTTCAGCGCGTTGTCGGCAACCACGATAGTAGCGGTCGGCAGCACGGTGTCGATTGTGTAGTTACCGGAGTTGGTAGTGCCGCTGCCCGTGTTGCCAGCCAAGTCAGCCACGCCGGTATTGTTCAGGGTGATGACGTTGCTTGAGTCATTCACGCCAACGGTGGGCGTGAAAGTCGCGGTCCAGGTGATGCCGCCGTCGCTGCTGCTCACCGCCGTCAACGTGCCGTTGGCGATGCTCAGGTCGGCGTTGGTGAAACCGCTGACCGCTTCGCTGAACGTGATGGTCACCAGCGAGGTTTCACCGGCACTCAGGGTCGGGTCGGCCAGAACGATGGTCGCCGTAGGTCGAACCGTGTCGATCACATAGTTATTGGAATCGGTGGTGCCGCTACCGGCGTTGCCCGACAGGTCCGCGATCCCGGTGTTGTCCAGGGTGATCAGGTTGGTCGTGTCGTTGATGTTGGCGCTCGGAGTAAAGGTCGCCGTCCAGGTGATGCCGCCGTCGCTGCTGCTCACCGCCGTCAACGTGCCGTTGGCGATCGTCAAATCGGCGTTGGTGAAACCGCTGACCGCTTCACTGAAGGTGATGGTCACCAGCGAGGTCTCGCCGATTTTCAATGCAGTGTCCGCCACCACGACCGTGGCCGTCGGGCGCACAGTGTCGATGGCGTAGTTGTTGGAATCGGTGGTGCCGCTGCCGGCGTTACCGCTGCTGGTGGCCTGCACGCCGCTGTTGTCCAGGGTGATCAGGTTGGTCGTATCGGTGATGCTGGCGGTTGGCGTGAAAGTCGCCGTCCAGGTAATCCCGCCGTCGCTGCTGCTCACCGCCGTCAATGTGCCGTTGGGGATGGTCAGGTCGGCGTTGGTGAAACCGGATACAGCCTCTGAGAAGGTGATGGTTACGAGGGACGTTTCACCAATTTTCAGCGCAGTATCCGCCACCACGATGGTGGCGGTCGGCGGCACGGTGTCGATCGTGTAATTGCCCGAGTTGGTGGTGCCGCTGCCCGAGTTGCCGGACAAGTCCGCCACACTGGTATTGTTCAGGGTGATGACGTTGGTCAGGTCATTCACACCAACGGTTGGGGTGAAGGTCGCGGTCCAGGTGATGCCACCGTCGCTGCTGCTCACCGCCGTCAATGTGCCGTTGGCGATGGTCAAATCCGCATTGGTGAAACCGCTGACCGCTTCGCTGAAGGTAATGGTCACCAGCGAGGTTTCGCCCGCTGTCAGGGCGCTATCGGCCAACACAATCGTGGCGGTCGGCCGGACGGTATCGATGGCATAGTTGTTGGAATCGGTGGTGCCGCTACCGGCGTTGCCCGACAGGTCCGCGATCCCGGTGTTGTTCAGGGTGATCAGGTTGGTCGTGTCGTTGATGCTCGCGGAAGGCGTGAACGTGGCGGTCCAGGTGATCCCGCCGTCGCTACTGCTCACCGCGGTCAAGGTACCGTTGGCAATCGTCAGGTCGGCGTTGGTGAAACCGCTGACCGCTTCGCTGAAGGTGATGGTCACCAGCGAGGTTTCGCCGATTTTCAGCGCAGTGTCCGCCACCACGATGGTTGCTGTTGGCCGCACGGTGTCGATCGCGTAGTTGTTCGAATCGGTAGTGCCGCTGCCCGCGTTGCCGGACTGATCGCTGACCCCGGTGTTATCCAGGGTGATCAGGTTGGTTGTGTCAGTGATGCTGGCGGTTGGCGTGAAGGTCGCGGTCCAGGTGATGCCGCCGTCACTGCTGCTCACGGCGGTCAAGGTGCCGTTGGCGATGGTCAGGTCCGCGTTGGTGAAACCGGTCACGGCCTCAGCGAACGTAATGGTCACCAGCGAGGTCTCGCCGATTTTCAGCGCAGTGTCGGCCACGACGATGGTTGCTGTCGGACGTAGTGTGTCGATCACATAGTTGTTCGAATCGGTGGTGCCAGCGCCGGTGTTGCCCGACAGGTCCGCGATCCCAGTGTTGTTCAGAGTGATCAGGTTGGTCGTGTCATTGATGCTCGCGTTCGGGGTGAAGGTCGCGGTCCAGGTGATGCCGCCGTCGCTGCTGCTCACGGCCGTCAACGTACCGTTGGCGATGGTCAGGTCCGCATTAGTGAACCCGCTGACCGCTTCGCTGAAGGTGAATGTCACCAGCGAGGTTTCGCCGATTTTCAGCGCATTGTCCGCCACCACAATGGTCGCCGTTGGCCGCACGGTATCGATGGCGTAGTTGTTCGAATCGGTGGTGCCGCTGCCGGCGTTGCCGGCCAGGTCGCTGACCCCGGTGTTGTCCAGGGTGATCAGGTTAGTTGTGTCAGTGATGCTGGCAGTCGGGGTGAAGGTGCCCGTCCAGGTGATGCCGCCATCGCCGCTGCTCACCGCCGTCAAGGTGCCGTTGGCAATCGTCAGGTCGGCGTTGGTCAAACCGGTGACCGCTTCGTTGAAGGTAATCGTCACCAGCGAGGTTTCGCCGATTTTCAACGCATTGTCCGCCACGACAATTGTGGCGGTCGGGCGTTCGGTGTCGACGACGTAGTTATTGGAATTGGTGGTACCGACGCCGGCAGTGCCCAGGCCGTTGATCACGCCGGTGTTGTCCAGAGTGATGAGGTTGGTCGTATCGGAAATACTGGCAGTCGGCGTAAACGTTGCCGTCCAGGTGATGCCGCCATCGCTGCTGCTCACCGCCGTCAATGTGCCGTTGGCGATGGTGAGATCCGCATTGGTGAATCCGGTCACGGCCTCGGAAAAGGTGATCGTCACCAAGGACGTTTCACCGATGATCAGGGTGGTGTCAGTGACCACAATGGTCGCGGTCGGTGGTGGCGAATACGCCGTATTGAGTACACCGCCGTCGTTGTAGATGCTCGCGAAGGCGGTCGGCGAGGTGCCGGTTGAACCTCCGCCCTGCGCGGTACCGCCTGCACCACTGCCCGCCGCATTACCGGCCAGGGCCGCGAAGTTGGCGGCCGTCATCAGCAGTGTGCCTTTGTTCCAGATCGCGCCGACGCCCCGGCCGCCGATGCCGCCATTGCTGGCATTGCTACCTTGGCCGCCGCCACCGCCGCCGCCGCCACCCGCGCCAATGTTATTGCTGATGGTCGACGTGCCGATGACGGTGATGGTGCCGCTGCTGGCGTTGTAAATCCCGCCCACCGCGTTGCCGCCGGCGCCACCCACCTTGTCCCAACCGGCCCCGCCGCCACCGCCACCAATGGAAATCGTGCCGTTGGTGGCCGTCGAACCGTTACCGCCGTTGCTGTAATAGGAAACGCCCACCCCGCCCGCACCGCCAGTGGTGGTACCGCCGCGACCGCCCATGTGGGTCGCGTCATAACCGCCGCCGTAACCGCCGACACCGCCGCTGCCCGCCTGGCCGCCCAACGTACCGGTGCCCGGGCCTGCCGACCCACCATGCCCGCCGCCCTGGCCGCCCAAGCCACCACCGCCACCGCCACCGCCGCCGTAATTCGCTGGCGTCACTCCGCCACCACCACCGCCACCGGAAGCCCCGTTGGAGGTCACGGAAACGTTGTTCAGGGTCAGAATCCCTGCGTTGAAAATGCCCCCGGCCATCGCGCCCGTGGCACCGTAGCCACCGTTGCCGCCATTCCCCGACACCAGGCCTCGGGTGATCACCAAACCATCGAGCGTCACGGTACTGCCAGACGCTACTTCAATTACTCGGGTCCTGTACTGACCATCAAGAATCACGTCAGCCGCGCCGTCATTATTCAGGTCGCCATCAACGGTGATGTTTTTGTTGATCAGCAGTTCGGACGTCAGTTGCACCGTCATGCCGGTGCTGAAGGTGACGATATCGCCGTTCTGCGCCGAGGCCATGGCGGCACGCAGTGAGCCAACCCCGGTGTTGGCGTTGTTAGTGGCGGTCCAGGTGGCCAGGCCCCACTGATACTCGCTCATGGCCGTGGTCGAGAGGACGTTGGCGCTTTCGATGTTGCCGGTGGCAATTTCCAGATCCCAATCGCCGCCGACACCGGTGCGATTGCTCGAAGCGGCCACATCCCGGCCGGTCAGTTGCGCCAGCGAATCGACGAAACTCAAGCCGCGCTGGCCTTCGGCGGTGTAGCAGCCGTAGATCATGATGTCGCCGCCGACATTCATGTCTTTGCCGATTTCCGCCAGCACGGCGCTGCGAGCCGCGACGTTGTCGGCGGACAGATAACTATCGCCCAGCCACAGATCGCCCGCGTTGCCGTGGGCAATGATCTGCACCGAACTGATGCCCTGATGGTGATCTAAGTAGTCGGCAATCTGCTGCAAGCCGTCCCTGCTCGCATCCAGCTGAACCACTTGAGTACCGGGCGCCACCCCTTTGAGCAGGCTGTCGGCGTCCTTGACCCGGGAATCGACGAACACCACGCTCTGCCCCGGCACGGCAACGGGCGCCGTCGCAGGCGTCGCATCGGCCTGGCCGTGGGTGTCTTTGCTGGCGACCGCTTGATCGGCCGTCGGCGTTTTGGCCGCATCGGCGGTGGGATGGCTGTCAGGCTGAGCGGCATCCGCCACCGTAGCCGCGACCGCGCCGTCGAACAGCATGCGCGGTTCCAGGGACATGATCATTGGCGAGGCCAGCGCCCGTGCGCCTTCGGTAACTCGCGACTTGCCGTTGCTCCACCACATGCTGCTCACCCGGACTCGAACTTGTTTGACGCGCCAATGAAAACGCCGCGATCAACTGATCGCGGCGTCGGCCTTCATACGAATGACATTGGCGGCGCTGGCTGAGCCATCGAGCCAAAAGGACAATTCAGCGTATTGCTTGAACAAATCCGGTGGCAGGATCGTGCGCCGCGATTGCCGTTCGACTTTGGGTTTGACCCTGTGCAGGCCAGAGACGCCGAGGGCTTGATCGAACTCCGGCGCGTCGTAGGCGAGGTTGTCAAAGTCATGCTCGAACCAGGGTTCGCCGATGAAGTCGTAGACCAGCCGCATGACCCGATCAGGGGCCTGGGTCAGCAAGTCGTAATCGACAATCAGCAACGAATCGGCGTGTTCGCCGTAATAGGCTTCCTTGAGCGCTGCCCAGGCAAAACCCACCAGACGATTGCGTTGCGCCAGGGTTTCACAACGGCTGTAGACGGTGTTGCGTTCGACCGCGTCGCCGAACAGCTTGGTGTTTTCAAAGGGGTTGGCGCGGTATAGACGCTCGATGCTGTCCATGACCCAGGCGACATTGCGCACGCAGGCAATGACCTTGGCTTGGGGGAACAGGTCGCTGATGGCCGGCAGGCGCGAACTCCACAAGCGGTTGGTGTCGAACACCACCGGTTTGTCGGCCTTGTCGGCGTAGAAGGAATCGAACAGACCGCGAAGCAAACGACGGCGCAGATCGGTATCGATCACCGCACCGAACTCGCTGCCGGCGCTGCACTGCTCCAGAACACCGGAAAACAGGGCGCCAACGGGGCTGGTCATGCCGGCATGAAAGCGCGGGTTTTGCAAAAGAATCGCAGAAAGCAGGGTCGAGCCTGAGCGCGGCAAACCGGAAATAAAATGGAACTGTGGCAATCCCTTCACCCTAGTCACAAATCCTTTATGTACGACGGAGCGTAGACCATGATCAGTCTTACGGGTAATGGTGTTTTGATATCAAATCGAAACTAAATCGTCTGAAAAAAGCGATTTTGGTTACAAGCTCAATGCAACACGAACAAACGCGCGTTGGCGCCTCCCGCCTGCGTTACGCCAACGTTCTGCCAGCCTGCGGGCAGCGGCGCGAATTCGTCCGGTACATCGACGGTGCCGATCAACCACACGCGTCCGCTGCCTTTGGGCAAATCGCCGAGGCTGTCGAGGTAAATATCCTGGGTCACCAGCGTGCCGAAACCATAGGCATTCGGCCGACTCGAAACACCCTTGGCCGACGGCGGGGTGTACAGCAGCGGTTTGGCGTCGGTGCGGTTGTAGTAGACGTAACTGAGGTACCAGAGCATATCGCTGGTGACGATCCGGTCACCGGCAACGAAGTGCTGGTTCACGTAGTCGACCATGACGCTGATTTGATCGTTGGTATCGACCGTGGCGTTGTTGTTCAGCCCCACCAGTTCGACGCCGATAAACAACACCAGCACCGTCACGGCCAACACCCGGAAGACGGCGTACAGGCGATCGATGGCCAATGCGGCAATCATCGGTAAGCCGAGGGCGTACGCGGTGAGGTAGCGTTCGATGAACACCGGCGAGATGAACGACGCCGAAAACACCAGCAACACCGGCAAAACGGTGTAGATCACCACCAATGCACTGCCACGAATGACACTGCGATCCCGCGCCAGCGCCACCCACACCAAGGCCAGCGACGCCAAGGGCAACGTGATGAAAACCCATGTGGGGAGGTTCTCGCCATCGTCCTGGATCAGGAACGACCAGATCATCGAAGGCAACGAGGCGAAGGTGACCGGTGTCTCCCACCCTACATCGCCATTGGCTTTTAGCTTATCCATGTGCTGCATCAGATCAATCAGGCTGGGCACCCATGGCATGTACACCAACACGATCGCCATGTTCGCCACCCACCAGCCGGGCTGCTGGATATGCCGCAAACGATAACCAGGCCGTACGCAGATCAGCCCCAGATACAGCCAGTGACACAGCACGCACAGGGCGGTGAAGTAATGGGTGTAGAACGCCGCGCTCATCAGCAGTGCGTAAATCACCAGATAGCGCTTATGTCCCGGGTGTTTGATCCAGTAAACCAGGGCGATCGTGGCACCGATCAGCCACAGCCCCAGCAACGAATACATGCGCACTTCCTGGCTGTAACGCACGGCGGTAGGCAGCAACGCCAACAGGACGCCGGCCAACAATGCGGCGCGGCGAGTGGCAAGCAAGTCCACCAGCCAGACACCCAGCGCCACGGTGGCAATCCCTGGTAGCGCGCTTAAGGTTCGAATCGAAAAAATGCCATCGCCAAACAGCTCGATCCAGCCATGCAGCAGCATGAAATACAGCGGAGGGTGCACATCATGGGCGGCATGCACCCAGATCTCGCTCAATGAATATTGGCTCAACAGCAGGCTGGAACCTTCGTCGCCCCAAATAGCCGCCGCCGTCAGGTCGTAGAAACGCACCAGCGCGGCCAAGGCCAGGATCGGCAACAGCCAGTGCTCCCGCGCCCATCGCAGCATTCGCTGAACAATCGCCCAGACGCCGGGTGCCTCGTGCGGGCCTTGGGTGCCGTCAATCGGCGTTTCTCTGTGTGCCTCCATTGCCTCCCCTCAAGACTGCCGGTGAAAAACCTTGATGCTTGCAATCACTGTAGGACAGCGACAGTGCCGTCGTCGATGCTGGCTTTACGACCAACGACATTCGGCAATCAGGCCGATCAACTACGCTCTGGCGTGGCGTGATCCAGCCACGGAGATGAATGGAGTCGGCTGTACGCAACGATGTGCCCGCACGGGCAATCTGCGTGGCGCGCCAGACAACTAACCTGAGGGATAAGGAACTATGGAAGTATTCATGGGCACTGTTCAGTCTTTTGCCTTTAACTTCGCCCCTAACGGCTGGGCCCTGTGTAACGGCCAGACACTGGGGATCTCGCAATACCAGGCGCTGTTCTCGCTGCTGGGAACCTACTATGGAGGCAATGGCACCACCAACTTCATGCTACCCAACCTGCAAGGCCGAATGCCGATAGCACAGGGCAACGGGCTGAACCTGACCCCGCGCGTCATCGGTGAATTCTCCGGGACCGAGAACGTCACAGCCACCATCACCAACCTGCCGAACCACACCCACGCCTTGTCCGGGCTCACGGCCAGCACCACCCTGCAACTGGCCAGTCCGGCGAGCAACCCGGTCACCAACCCAACCGCGATCAACTCGTACATCGGTGCCTCGGGCGGCGGTCCGGGTTCGGCGAGCATCTACTCCGACGCGCAAGGCGCTGCGGCCGTGCCACTCAAAGGCGTGGCCACCACGGTCACAGGAGAAATCTCGTCCGCCGGTAACGGCCTGCCCATGGAAACGATGAACCCGTTCCTGGTGCTCAACTTCAGCATTGCCTTGAACGGGTTATTCCCTTCGCGCAACTGAGGTTCGGCCGGGGGATTCAATCCCCCGGCCATTTAAGATTTCTGGAGGGATGCCATGCTGCAACAGGTGCAAAGCCAACACTTTCAGGCGTTGCTGGGCAAGACGGGAACGCTGCGGCTACCGGATGGAAGTGAATTGCCGATCCATATCGGCAGCCTTGAAGAAACACCCTGCTCGCGGATGCCCAACAACGAGCGCATGCCGTTCAGTGTCGAATTCAACAGCCTGGAACCTACAGCGTTTGTCGATGGGTTATGCACGCTGGAATTGCCGGAATTGGGTCAGGTGCAAAACATCTTCGTCTCCCGGGTGCCGGCCATGGGACGTGACCCGGGCAAGGGATATTTCTACATCGCCTTCAACTGAACACACCGAAATCCAATGTAGGAGTGAGCCTGCTCGCGATAGCGGAGTGTCATTCACCCAAAATGTTGAATGATCCACCGCTATCGCGAGCAGGCTCGCTCCTACAGGGGGAGCAGTGGTGGATTCAGCTATGCGGATACCACACCAACCGCTCCGCCGCCGGGTTTCGCTCTTCGACCTGAAACCCCAGCGCCAGGTAATGCTGGCGCGCGCGGGGATTGTTGGCCCAAACCACCGTCGCTACCGGGCAACGAACCTGTTGCGCGGCTTTCTGCACACCTTGCAGCACCTTGCGGCCATAGCCCTGGCCGCGCGCCTGCGGAATGAACGCGAGGTACAGCACACGAATTTCATTAGGGCCAAAATCGGTGGTCAGCGCGCCGATGGCCGTGTCGAGTTTTTCCACCACGTAATGCATCGCGTTGGGGTAACGCTCACCCAAACCTTGCTCCTGCACCTGAAATTGCTGGGCGACCACCTGCTCAACCACTTCCCGCTCATCGTCGATCCATTGCAGGTCCGGTCGCGCCGCCTGGTAAAGGCGCTGCAAAAAAGGCCCATCGCTGGTCCGCGATGGCCGCACCACCAAACCATCCGCCGCCACTGAATCGCTATTCGCCATCGCTTGCTCTCCCTAGAAACCGCTTTCCCTGACACCCAGTGCCGCCAGACGCCGCCACGCAACACCCAGCAACGACTCGCCGCGCCCCTGCAACACCACAATGCCGCGCAAGGGTTGCACCGGCGTCGGTACCTCCTCGAGGACGCTCAACCGCGCCCCATATTGAGCCTGTACCGGCTCCGCTCTTTGATGCTGATCCCGGCGCACGGCAATCGGCCCATGGTGATCGGAGGTCAACGCTTCCTGATCGACAAATTCCGCGCCGTTGGTGTCGATTTCGCTCAGTTGCACGGCGATCGCCGGGTGCATCGGATCGTCGGCGATGAAGCGTCCGCTGGCACCCGTGGCGACACGCCAGAGTTCGACCTCGGCCAGATAACCGCGCAACCGCGCGCCGTCTTCGACCACCCGAGCCAACGGATCTTTGGTCGACAACCAGCGACCGACCGCCAACTGCGGCAACAGATCGCGCACCTTGCCGGCATGGGGCGCCCGCAGCAGCAGGCGCTCACGCTGGGCGACCAGGCCTCGGTATTCGGCGACCGCTTCGGCCAGGCGCTGTTCGACGATACCGGCGTCGGCAGCGGTTTCACTGCGACTGGCCTGGCGGCGCATCTGCAACTGCTGGATCTGGATTTCGCGACGGACGATGGCCTGACGCGAATCGAGGTCCGGGGATTCCAGCTCAATCAAAACCTGGCCCTGGGCAACCGCTTCACCATCGTGAACATTCACCGTTTTGACCCTCGCCGCGACTGGCGCGTGCAAGGCACTGGCGCGGCCAGCCTCCAGCATCGTCGGCAACTCGACGGCGCTGCGCCACGGCATGACCAGCATCAGCAATAGCCCAAACAAGGCCAGGCCACTGAGCAGCACCCGAGGCGCATGCGCCTGTTCGCGGCGAGTCCACCATTGCCGCCACTCACTCATGATCGGCAGGAAGATGAACCACACCAGCTCCACCAGCATCAGGAAAATCCCCAACACCTTGAAGAACAAGTGGTAGACCGCCAGCGCGATCCCGAAAAACAACGCCGCGCGCCACAGCCACGAGCCGTAACCCCAGATCAACAAACGCCGTTGCATCTTCGGCGACCAGGGCTCCGGCGCTGGCGCACCGTAACCGAATAAAAACTCACGCAAGCGCCAGCGGCACAGGGCAAACGCTCGGCCTTGAAGGTTGTCGACTTCCCAATAGTCGCTGAGCAAAAAATAGCCATCAAAACGCATGAACGGGTTGAGGTTGATCACCAGCGTGGTCATCCAGGTGGCACTGGCGAGCATGAACGCCGCCGTGCGTCCGGGACCGTCGGGCAGCAGTGACCAGGCGAGCAGCGCGATGCTCGCCAAAAGCAATTCCGCCAGCACGCCACCGGCGCCGATCAGCAGCCGCGCGCGGCGATCATTGACCCGCCAGGCGTCGCTGACGTCGGTGTAAAACATCGGCAGCAACACCATGAACGCCACGCCCATGCTCTGCACCCGACAACCGGCGCGCTTGGCCATGAAGGCGTGACCGAACTCGTGGCAGAGCTTGGCAAAGAACAGCGCCACGCCGAACGCCAGCGCGCCGCCGAGGCTGAACAAATGCGGGAAGGTCGCGATAAAGCGCTGCCAGTCCCGGGACACCAGAAACACGCCGAGCCCCAGGGTTGCCGGCAATCCGTAGCGCAACACGCGCGGACCGAAGCGCTCCAGCCATGGCCAGGCGCGATTGAGAAAAGCGTCCGGGCGCCACAACGGAATGCGGAAAAACAGGTACTGGTGCAGCAAGATCTGCCACAGCGACTGGCGTTGAGCGGCCGCTTTGAGGCTGTAACTGGCGCGCTGTTGCGGATCGAGGGCGGAGATCAGGTCGTGGCTGCGCAGAAAGCCCAGCAATTGCTCAAGCTCCGCGCCATCCAGCGGCAAACCTGGCTCGCGGTTGGCTGCACGCAGCACTTGCTCGGGATCACCCAAGGACCAATGGCGCAGCAAGCGCATCGCCGCCACGCCGAGTTTGAAATAGCGACCGCGCACCGGATCGGCCAGGGTCCAGCGCGGCGAGCCATCGAGCGCCGGTGATGCAGGTGTCAGCTGCAAGTCTGCACGCAGGTTGGGCAGGCTCATCTAAAGGCCCACACTCTGGCGCAAACCGGCCAGGGGTTTACGTAACAGGTACAGCGCCAGCGGCGCACGGTCACCGAAGACTTTCGCCGTCCCGCGCAGCCCGATACGCGGTGGTGTTTGCTGGAAACTGGCGTCGAGTCGATAAGCCAACTGCCCGCCGGCCGTGGGTTGTGCTTCATAAGCCGCGCGCTCGAGCCGGGCCAGATGCCGTTGCAACGGATCACTGTCGAGGAACAGCGCGACCTGCGCGCCAGGCTCCAGCGCAATCGCATCGCCCACCGCGAGTTCGATGCGCAACTCAGCCTGGGTCGGGTCGGCGATTTCCATCAGCCGCTCACCGGTCTGCACCGGTTTACCGGTCCAGCGCTCCGCGTCCGCGAACACCGCAATGCCTCCGCGCTCGGCGCGCACTTCGCTGCGCTTGAGCAGTTCGCGGGCGTAATCCCGCTCAGCACGTTTTTGCTCGACTCGCGCGGCCAGCAGATCGATTTTCGAGCTCGATTCGGCGTCGGCGAACGAGCGTTGGGAATTGGCCTTCAGCTCAGCTTCAGCAACCCCCAAGGCGCGCTCGGCCACATCGGCCTGGGCCCTGAGCGTGGTGCTTTCAAAGCGCAACAACAGGTCGCCAGTTTTCACCGTCTGATTGGGTTTGACCAGAAACTCGGCAATCACCCCGTCCAGCGGCGCCGCAACGACTCGGCCGCCCAGCGGAACGACTTCGGCCGGAGCCAGCACCGATTGGCGCACCGGAATGAGCAGCCCGAGCAACACCACCGCGACCAGCGCCACCTGACGTTTTCGTGTCCAGCGCAGTCGCCACGGTTTGCGCGGTTGCAGCGCCAGCCAGGCATGGCTGTAGGTGTCACCCAATTGCGACAGCAGCACTTGTTCGGAAGGATTCCACGGCAGGTCCCGCGCCAGCCACAGACCACCAAACACCTCACCTTGGTGATCGATCAGCGGCAGCCAGAACACCTGAGCCGCGGAAAGACTTTGCCAGTCCGCCTGAATCGATTCGCTGAGAACATTCGCCGGAATCACCCGCGCCTGTTTCAGCACCTCGAGCTTGAACAGCTGAGCCACGGCCTGCTCGACAAACGCCACGAACGGCGCATTCGGCTCCACCGCACTGACACCCGTCACGGCCTGCACCTTGCCGGCAATCAACAGCGCCGCGTGGCGAAAACCGAACAGCGCCTGGCTGTCATTGACCAGGCTGTAGGCCAATTGCGAAGGCGTGCGAGCGGCGCGGGTCAGGCGTTCGAGATCCAGAAACCTTGCGAACACCTGTTCAGCGCCACCCGTGACCGGGGCGTTCACTTGAACTCCGCGAAGCGTGCCGTGCCACTCATGCCAGCCAGCAAACCGTTGGCGTTGGGCAGCGTCGCCACCAGCAGCAAGGTCTGACTGCCTTCATCAATCCGTGCGCCGAGGCGTTTGACCGTGGCATCCAGTGGCTGACCGGTTTCATCGGGAACAAAGCTGAAGGTCTGGCCAGGCTTGAGCCGGGCCATCCAGCGCGACGGCACCAGCAAATGGATTTCCAGCGTGCGGTTGTCGACCACGTCCAGTAACGGCGTGCCGGCAGCGACGCTTTCATAACGCTTGACCTTGCGCTCGACGACCTGGCCATCGAACGGCGCCAGCACGCTGCAGCGCTTGACCTGGACCTGATAAACCTGGGATTGCGCCTGAGTCTCGCTGACCTTGGCCTCGGCCCGCGCCACTTCAAAACGCCCGACCGAATTCAACGCCGCCAATTGCTTGTTGTGGGACAACTCTTCACCGGCGCCACGATTGGCAGCCTGGGCCGCGTTGAGCTGGGCCTGATAAGCCGAGCAATCAAAACGCGCCAGGGTGTCACCCTTCTTGAACGACTCGCCCTCACTGAACGGCAACTCGACAATACGCCCGGACAACTCACTGGCCAGCACCGCCTGATCCCGGGCTCGCAGCACACCACGGGCCTCACTGCTGGCATTTGCACTGCCGCTGCTGTCCAGCAATGGATCATCGGGCGCAGGCGTTTGCGCCTGTACTACGCACGTTACAAAGGTCAATCCAATAACCCACACACGAACACGCCGCATAACCGTTACTCCCTGACGGATGAGCGGAGTCTATGACAGCGTGGGTGGGCGTCAAGCGGATGGGCGTCATTGGATAGAAATGTGCTGTATCAAAATAGACAAATTTCTCAGCACAGATACTTGGGCTTTCCTTCAGCACCCCTCGGTAATAAATCCCACATCAAATTGGGAACATACATTCAATTGATACGGAGAGCAGCGGTCGACACTTCAAACTTTTATCGAAATGCAGCACCTCAACACTCTTCCTGTAACAATCACTAATAACTCAGGCCAACAACGCCTTGACCATCACCTAGGTCGGTGATCAAAACTGACTCGTCGGCGCTGGAGTGCATGCCGTCGTGTAGCTCCTGGTCAATCGGTGGTTGACGTGCGTGGCGAGCACGACTTAGGATCGCTCCAACTCAACCCCGTACGCAGAGATTCAATTCTCTGGCAGTTGGGGTGAAGAAACCGGCCTAGGCCGGTTTTTTCGTTTTTGAGGATTCAGTTCGTGCGCACCGCTTTTTTTGTTGATGGCTACAATCTGTTTTATGGGTTGCTCGCGGGCACTCCCTATAAGTGGCTCAACCTCAACGGCCTGCTGGCCCATGTCGCACATATCGAAAACCCGCAAAGCTCAATCATCTCCGTTGATTACTTCACTTCTTCCGTCAAACCGATACTCGCCACTCGGGGCAGAATCTCGAAAGAGGCGCAGGACTCCTATGTGCGAGCACTGAAAGCTACCAAAGTAACGGTGCACTATGGCCGGCACTCGCTCGAACCGGCGAAAGCTCCGCGCTTCATCGACAGGAAAACAGGCGCTTCCCGTCAAGACAAGGTCGACATTTGGAAGCTTGAAGAGAAAGAAACGGATGTTCACATCGCGATCAGCATGTACCGCACTGCTACCAAGCAAGCCGCTCTTGAAGTGCATGACCGTATTGAACAACTCGTACTGGTTTCCAGCGACACAGACATGACTCCCGCCCTTAAAGCTATTCGCGAAGATTTTCCTGACATAACTATCGGGGTCATTCTTCCTCATCGAGCTGAATTGAACTGTCCTTCACCAGGTTCGCTGAAGGAACATTCCCATTGGATGCGTCGAGTCATCTCTGCAGAAGAGTTGCAGTCACACCAGTTTCCAGCTCGAGTACCAACTCATAAGGCCCTCGCCATCAAACCGGATTACTGGTAACTACATTTGCCACTGGATAAACCGACTCCCATCCCCCACCCAACGCCTTGTACAACCCGACCATCGCCAACGACACGCCGGTCGAGCTCTCCACGAACTGTTCCTGAGTCGCCAACAGCGCGCCTTGCACCGTCAGTACGTTAACGAAATCCACCACCCCTTCCACGTATTGCTGTTGCGCGGCGCGCAGGGCGATCTGGTTCTGGCGGACGGCTTCGGCAAGGCTGTCGCGACGCAGTTGGCTGGCGTTGTAGGCGGTCAGTTGATCGTCGATTTCATGCCAGGCGCGCAGCACGGTTTGCTGGTAGGCGATAGCGGCTTCCTGTTGTTGGGCTTCGCGCAAGTGCAGCATGCCGCGCAGGCGACCGCCGTCAAACAGCGGCAAGCTGAATTGCGGGCCGATACCGAAAGACCGCGAGCCCCAGGAACCGAAATCACTGAGCTGCATGGCTTGCGATCCGATGTTGCCCGACAGGGTGATCCGCGGATAGAAATCACCCTTGGCCACACCAATGCTCGCGGTTGCGGCATGCAGACGGGCTTCGGCCTGGCGGATGTCCGGGCGGCGTTCGGCCAGTTGCGACGGCAGGCCGATTGCGACCTGACGCGGAGTTTGTGGCACCGGGGCGTCTGTGGATAACTCGGCAGACAGCGCTTGCGGCGGCTCGCCCATCAACAGGCTCAAGGCGTTGATCAGTTGCGACTGGCGCTGCTCCAGCGCGGGCAGACGCGACTCGATAGCCGCTACCTGGGCGGCGGCTTCGGCGACATCCAGGTCGGTGGCGACACCGTCAGACAGGCGCAGCTGCGAAAGCTTCAGACTGTGGCGGGCGACGTCGAGATTCTCCTCGGTGACGGCGCGCGTACTTTGCACACCGCGCAGCTGAATGTAGTCCTGAGCGGTTTCGGCGAGCACCGACAGCAGCACGCCACGTCGGTCGTTTTCCGCGACTTCCAGGGTGGCGTCGGCGGCTTCAGTTTCGCGACGCACACGGCCCCAGAAATCCAGCTCCCAGGATGCGGAGAAGCCTGCATCCCACAGGTTGTACGCCGAGTCACCGTTGTGTCCCGACGGATCGTTCAAGCCTTCGCCGCTGTTGCGTTTACGCCCGTAGCTGCCAGTGGCGGCGGTATTCGGGTAACGCTCGGCGGTGATCACCTGACGCACAGCGCGGCTTTGCTGCAAACGGCTGCTGGCGAGTTTCAGGTCGAGGTTGTCGGTCAAGACGCGCTGAGTCAGGGCCGAGAGTTTCGGGTCGTGAAACACCTCCCACCAGCGTTCGTCCATGGTTTCAGCGATGACTTGGCTGGCGGCGGACTTGGATGGTTTCGACCACTCGGCCACTTGTTGCGGCTGAGGTTTTTGGAAGTCAGGGCCGACGGTGCAGGCGCTCAGTGAAAACAGACTCAACACAATAGCTACTGAAGGAAAGCGGCTCTTGTAGCGAGGGGGCTTGTCGGAACGCCGCACCGTCCCGCTGGGCCGCGAAGCGGACCCAAAAAATGCGAGCGCTGCGCACTCGAGCGGGAGCAAGCTCCCTCGCCACAGGGTTGGGTGACTACCGAAATTCATCGCTGAACAACCTCATGCTTATCGGCACTGGCCGTATCAATACTCGCCTCAACCGACATCCCCACGCGCAACCGCTCCGCCAATGGCTGACCCGGATCGAGGACGATTTTCACCGGAATCCGCTGCACCACCTTGGTGAAGTTCCCGGTGGCGTTGTCCGGTTTGATCGAGGCGAACGTCACACCGGTGGCCGGGGCGATGCTCTCGACGCGACCACTCAGGGCCTGGCCACCGAGGCTGTCGACACGCACTTGCACGCCCTGCCCCGGCTGCATATCGGTCAGTTGGGTCTCCTGAAAATTGGCGACCACATAGGCTTGCGCAAGCGGCACCACCGCGAGGATTTTGCTCCCCGGCGTGACATAGGCGCCGACCCGAACGGCGCGCTCGCCAACCATACCGTCCTGAGGTGCAACGATGCGTGTGTAGGACAGCTCGTAGCTGGCCATTTCCAGCGCCGCTTGCGCCCGTTTCAATCCTCCTTCCGCTGCATCACGCTGGGCGGTGAGGATCTCCACCTGCTTGCGTTCCGCCGCCAGCACCGCCGTCACGTTAGCCAACCGCGCGGTGGCCTGATCGATGCGGGTCCGCGCTTGTTGGGCGTTCTGCACCGTGCCCGCACCCACCCCGGCGAGGTGGTTGTAGCGATTCAGTTCATGCTCGGCGAAGGCCATTTCCGCCTTGGCCGACACCACGGAGGCCTGGGCCTGAGCGATCACCGAAGCCTGGCGTTCAAGGGTCGCACGGGCATTTTGCAGTTGCGCCCTGGCCACCAGCGTTTCGGCGTCTGCCGCTTGGGCGGCGGCACGCAGATCACGGTCATCAATCAACGCCAGCAACTGCCCGGCCTTGACCTGCTGGTTGTCCTCCACCAGCACTTCCTTGATGAACCCGGCCACGCGCGGCACCACCAGCGTAAAGTCCGCCGAGACGAAGGCGTCATTGGTGTTCTGTTGTGTGCGCTTGCCGAACAGGCCGGGCGCCAGCAAATAAACCAGCACGCCGAGCGCCACCACCGCGGCGACGCCGACGGCCACTTTTTGCTTTGATTGAGTCGTCATAAAAACCTTCTGTTTCAGTGAAGCATTCAAGTCGGCGCGCGCGGCGGATAAATCCGCGTCGGCAGCCAGAAAATCAGCAGGATCAGCGCCAGTGCGACGCCGGCCATGCACAGATAAAGATCCGATGCCGTCAGCACCACGGCCTGCTCATGCAGCCGGTGGGCAAGGCCCGGGCTGTCGCTGTCGACCAGGGGGGAGTTGCCAAGGTTGTCCACCAGCATCACCGAGTGAAAATGCAGCCGTGAGGTGGTCAACGCCTCCAGCACGCCGGTGGCGACCACCGCCGCCAGGCCTTTTACGGTGTTGAACCAGGCTGAAGCGAAGGGCCCTTCCATCGGGCTGATGCTGCCGGTGGAGAGCATCAACAGCGGCAGCACCGCCATCGGCTGACCGAAAATTTGCAGCAGTTGCAGCACATAGAAGTCGTCGCGAATCCACACCGACGTCAGCTGCGACCCTCCGATGCAGGACAGCGTCAGCATGCTCAGACCGATACACAGCACCCAGCGGCAATCGACCCAGCGCAGGTTGCACAGCGCCGCCACCAACGGCAGCGCGATCAACTGCGGCAGCGCCGCCAGCAACATGATTGGCGCGGTCTGAACCGGGCGATAACCCTGCACCTGTGCCAGGTAGCTGGACGGAATGATGATCACCGCCAGCAGCACCACCAACACCCCGGCCAGGGTCAGCAAAGCGAACGAAAGGTTGCGGATGCCGAGCATCTGCATCTTGAAAAACGGCATCGGTTGCGACCATTCGTTGATCAGGAACAGCACCAACAGCAGCAATCCACCACCGAGTAATCCGCTGATCAGGTTCGACTCGAACCAGTCCAGCCGATTGCCTTGCAAAATGCCGATTACCAGCATGCAGATCGCCGGAAACCCCAGCAGCAAGCCGCGCCAGTTGAATTGTTTGAAGCGCTCGAGGCGCAACGGGTCCTGGGGCAAGCCATACGCCACCGCGACCATGGCGATCAGGCACGGTGCGATGATTTGCCAGAAGGTCCATTGCCACCCGACGTGTTCGGTCCACAACCCGGCCAGTGGCGTGCCGAGCCCCGGGCCGAACGTCGCGGTCAGGGCGTAACCAGCCAGACCATAAAGCTTCACGTTGGCCGGCAAAAAGCGCAGCGCGACGGTCATCAGCATCGGCGGCAACGCGCCGCCGGCCAGGCCTTGCAAGGTGCGCATAACCAGCAGGCTTTCATAGTTTGGAGCGAACGGGCACAACACGCCCAACAGAGTGAACGCGCTGATGGCGCAGAGGGTGAACCGTCGCAGCGAGAACGTCACCGAGCACCACGGGGCGAAAGCCATGGCCGCCACCGAGGTCGCGGTGTAACTGGCGACCAGCCAGGTGCCTTCGTCGTAGCCGATGGCCAATGCGCCGCGAATGTCGGCGAGGGCAACCTTGGTCACCATCTCGTTCAGGCCTGACACCAACACCGCCAACAACACGCCCACCAGACCGATGATGATCCGCGGACCAAAGACCGGTGGCGTGACGGCAGCCGGACTGGCCGCGGCGAGAGGTGCCGTGACCGTGAGGGAAGTCATGACTGCAAGCTCCGGGGTTTGAATACCGAAGCATTCTAAGAAGCGCGGGACCTTACGAAAATTGACTTATTGGCAGCTTATAAGTGCGTTTGACGCAGCAATACAACCCCCCCTGTAGGAGTGAGCCTGCTCGCGATAGGGCCATCACATTCAACATAGATGTTGACTGATCCACCGCTATCGCGAGCAGGCTCACTCCTACAGTGGAAGCGTTCACTTCAGGAAGGCTGCGCAGCTAACCACGTCTCGTCGCAGCAAGTTTTCAGGGTTTCGCGCAACCAACGATGGGCCGGATCCTTGTCGAAGCGTGGATGCCAGGACTGGGTCAGCATAATGGTCGGCAGCGGAATCGGTAGTGTGAAGGAACGCAGCTTCAGGCCCAGGCGCTGGACGCTCAGCAATGCCTCCTTGGGCACCGGCAGAATCAAATCGGAATCAGGCAAGGCAAACATCGCCGCATGGAAACTCGGCGCAATCACCGCCACCCGCCGCTCCAGTCCCAAGGCGTTGAGCGCGGTATCGATCGGGCCACGGGCGATGCCGCGACGGGACATGCTGATATGGGAAAACCCGGCGTAACGCTCGGCAGTGATTTCTTCGTCGAACAGCGGATGGTCTTCGCGAACCAGGCCGACGAAATGAGTAGAGAACAGATTCTGAATCTTCACTTCCGGGGTCAATGGCCGGGTATTGCTGATGCTCAGATCAATCCGCCCTTCGCGCAGCGCCTCATCATCGCCATCGCCTTCCGGCACAAAACGCAGTTCGCAGTGCGGCGCCTGACGATCCATAGTGTCGAACAGCTTTCCGCCGTAAACGCCGACAAAAAAGTCATTGGCCCGAATGTTGAACCGACGGCGCAACGTGCCCAGCTCCACCGCATCGGCCGAGCGAAACAACAACGCGGCCTGCTCCACCACGTCACGCACCTGCTCGCGCAACGCCAGCGCCTTGGGCGTGGGCACCAGGCCACGACCGGCGCGCACCAGGATCGGATCGCCGATGGCCTCGCGAATGCGCGTCAGCGTCCGGCTCATCGCCGCCGGGCTGAGGTTCATCCGCCGCGCGGCGCCCACCACGCTGCCCTCGTCGAGCAAGGCATCGAGGGCGACCAACAGGTTCATGTCCGGGAGTTGCATGCTGAGCACTCGTGTCTGATCTGGATTGATTCAGACGCAATGCTAGCAAACATCCGTGGGCTGATGTGCTGGTTGGGCGGGCCCCTTCGCGGGCAAGCCCGCTCCCACAGGGTTCTGTGTTGAACACATAGTCCACATCCACTGAAGATCACTGTGGGAGCGGGCTTGCCCGCGAAGGGGCCGGACCTGCCACCACAGAACTTAGCGCTGCATCCCCCAACGCTTCACCGTGACCCGCTCCAATGTGCTGAACACCAGGTTTTCCACCAGCAGGCCGATCAGGATCACCACCGCCAACCCGGCAAACACCTTGTCGGTGTACAGCTCATTGCGGTTCTGGAAGATGTACCAGCCCAAGCCGCCCTTGCCACTGGTGGCGCCGAATACCAGTTCGGCGGCGATCAGCGTGCGCCAGGCGAAGGCCCAGCCGATTTTCAGCCCGGCGAGAATCGATGGCAGTGCTGCCGGGATCAGAATGAACAGCACGAAGCGCATGCCTTTGAGGCCGTAATTGCGCCCGGCCATACGCAGGGTTTCCGAGACGCCGAGGAACCCGGCATAGGTGTTCAAGGCCAGCGCCCAAAGCACCGAATGCACCAACACGAAAATCAGACTGTTCTGCCCAAGACCAAACCACAGCAACGCCAGCGGCAACAGCGCAATCGCCGGCAGCGGGTTGAACATCGAGGTCAAGGTACTCAACAGGTCGCGACCGAATTGCGTCGACACCGCCAGCGTAGTCAGGGCAAACGCCAGCACGATGCCGATCAGGTAACCCTTGAGCAACACCACCAGCGAAATCCACACCTTGCCCAGCAACTCGCCACTGAGCAAACCGTCGTACAGCGCGCTCCCGGTTTGCAGAAAACTCGGCAGCAGCAGGTCGTTGTTCTGTACGCGGGCAACCACCTCCCACAGGACCGCGAGCAAAATCAGGATCAGGCTTTTGCGTAACCAGCCTTGTTGCCAGAGGCGCTGACCGAGCGGTAATTCACGCTCCAGCGGCACACTCGTCAGCGGCTGCAACACCGTTTCAAATTCTTCACGCGGGGATGATAAAAGGCTCATCGGGCACTCCTCTCAATGGCTCAATAAGCGATGCGGATGTCGGAGAAATCCAGCTCACGCCCGGTTTCCGGGGACTGACCTTCATCGAACAACAACCGATGGATGCGTCGCGCCGACTCCTGAAAGGCCACGCCGCCGAGGCTGTGCAAGTCGTATTGATGGCTGTGGACTTCCGCGCGCACTCGCCCCGGATGCGGCGACAGCAGCAGAATCCGGTTGCCCACCACCAACGCTTCCTCGATGGAGTGCGTGACGAACAGCAGCGTGAAGCGCACTTCTTCCCAGAGCAGCAGCAACTCTTCCTGCATCTTGCGGCGGGTCAGTGCATCGAGGGCGGCGAAGGGTTCGTCCATCAAGAGGATTTTCGGCTGCATGGCCAACGCCCGCGCAATCGCCACGCGCGCTTTCATGCCGCCGGACAAGGTATGCGGGTAGGCATCGGCAAACGCCGCCAGACCAACCTTGTCCAGGTAGTGCAGCGCTCGCTCCTCGGCCTCTTTGCGCTTGAGGGTTTTCGAGGCAAGCAGCGGAAACATCACGTTCTGTTTGACGGTTTTCCACGGCGGCAGTTGATCGAATTCCTGGAACACCACGATCCGGTCCGGTCCCGGGGCATGAACGGTTTGCCCCTGAAGCCGGATTTCCCCTTCACACGGCTGGATGAACCCGGCGACCGCCTTGAGCAGCGTTGATTTGCCGCAACCGGACGGACCGAGCAGCACAAAACGGTCTGCCGGATCGATTTCAAAACTGACCTGATGGGTCGCACGAACCACCCGCTGAGGCGTGCGGTATTCGAGGCTGACATTGTCGACCGACAGCAGCGCCTGGGCTGCCGCGATCGGTTTGCTGACCGTGTGGCCTTGCAAAGGGGCGTTCATCTCGGTCAGCTCCCTTGCAGCGGTTTGGTGTCCTGGAAGAAGTAGTCCTTCCACGAATCCGGTTTGTTTTTGATTGCGCCGACGCGGTAGAGGAATTCGGCCAGCGGGTAAGTATTTTTCGGCGTGACGCTGAATTCGAACTGCGGGTTATCGATGATTTTCAGCAGCGCGGCACGGTCGATTTTGGCCTTGGTGACACGGATGTAAGTGTCCGCCGCCGCGCCTTTATCGTTCTGGGCAAACTCGGCGGCCTCAGTCAGCGCCTGGACGAACGCCTTGTAGGTTTTCGGGTTTTCATCACGGAATTTCTCGGTGGCGAACAGCACCGTCGGCGAGTTCGGGCCAAGTACATCGTTGGAATTCAGCACAACGTGGACGTTAGGGTTGGCCAGCTCTTGATCCTGGAACGGAGGGTTGGAAAAGTGCCCGGTCAACTCGGTGCCGCCGGCAATCAGCGCCGCCGTGGCGTCGGGGTGCGGAACGGCGATGGTGTACTTGTCGAGGCGATTGAATTCCTTGTCGCCCCACTGCTTGGCGGCCGCGTATTGCAGGATGCGCGACTGCACCGACACGCCGACCGCCGGCACCGCGATGCGGTCCTTCTCGGTGAAGTCAGCGATGGTTTTGACCTTCGGATTGTTGCTCACCAGGTAGTACGGGAAGTTGCCGAGGGAGGCGACGGCTTTGACGTTCTGCTTGCCGTGAGTGCGGTCCCAGATGGTCAGCAGCGGACCGACGCCAGCACCGGCGATATCAATCGAACCGGAGAGCAACGCATCGTTGACCGCCGCACCACCGGAGAGCTGGGTCCAGTCGACCTTGATGTCGATGCCTTCCTGCTTGCCGTACTTCTCGATCAGGTTCTGATCGCGCACGACGTTAAGCAGCAGGTAAACGATGCCGAACTGCTCGGCGATGCGAATTTCACCTTCGGCGTGAGCCACGGTCGGTGCCACCAGGCTGCCGGCGATCAGGCTGAAACCCAGGCCGATGGCCGCGGCCAACGGTGCAAATGGAAGACGTTTGGACATGAGAGTTTCTCCGGCAAATCAGAAAGGCGCGTCGCCCTGGATGGTGGTGCGATACAACTTGCGGCGCAGGTGGCTTGGGCATCCGGCGGCGAGATGAATCAGCGAGCGGTTGTCCCAGAACACCAGGTCGTGGGCCTGCCATTGATGGCGGTAGATGTTTTGCGGCAGCACGCTGTGGGCGTAGAGCTCGTCGAGCAGTTGCTTGCTCTCGTCTTCCGGCAAACCAACGATGCGGGTGGTGAAACCCTCGCTGACGAACAACACCTTACGGCCGTTTTCCGGGTGAGTACGGACGATCGGGTGGACGACTTCTGCGACCTGAGCCAGTTGTTCCGGCGTCAGCGTCGGACGCCAGTTACCTTCGAACTTGGTCTCGCTATAGCGCGCGGTGTAAGAGTGCGCGGCGGAGCGGCCTTCGACGGCTTTGCGCAGCGTTTCGGGCAGGTTGTCCCAGGCTTTGTGCATGTCGGCGAACAGCGTGTCGCCGCCTTCGGACGGCAGCTCCTGAGCGTGCAGCATCGAGCCCAGGCTCGGCAGTTCTTTATAAGAAAGGTCGGAATGCCAGAACTTGCCGGCATCACCGAGGCCGATGGATTGGCCGTTTTCGATGATGTTGGAAACGATGAGAATTTCCGGATGCCCGGCCAGCAGGAACTGCTTGAGCACATGAATCTGCAACACACCAAAACGGCGGCTGAAAGCGATGTGCTGCTCGGGGGTAATGCGCTGGTCGCGGAACACCACGACATGATGATCCAGGTGCGCGCGGTGGATGCGGGCGAAGTCCTGATCATTGATCGGGCGGGACAGGTCGAGGCCGATGATTTCGGCACCGACGGCGCCACTGATCGGGCGGATATCGAAGGTTTGCGGCGCGATGTTCGCGGCGCTTGGGGAAGCCGTTGCTGCAGACATAAATCACTCCCACGCACGGCACGCTCAAGGGCGCGCGCGTCGATCAAGAAACTCACGGAGGACCCGTGTTGGTTCGTGTCGTGCGGCGCGCCGATTGGTCGGCAGGTACGCAGGAGAGTGACTTTATAGATATAAGAACTGAAGTTTAAATACCGTTAGCGAATAACTATATGGCAGAACAAGCGATGAGTCCCCTGTGGCGAGGGAGCTTGCTCCCGCTGGACTGCGTAGCAGTTCCCTTTTTTTTGGGGTAAAGAGGGGGCCGCTTCGCGCCCCAGCGGGAGCAAGCTCCCTCGCCACAGGTTTAGCGTCCTACCGCTCGTGCAGTGCTTCAGCCCGCGCCCGAATGATCGGTTTCAGCAGATAGCTCAGTACAGTTTTCTTGCCGGTAATGATATCCACCGAAGCCACCATCCCCGGGATGATCAACAACGGCTTTTCATCCGTCCCCAAGTGGCTGCGGTCAGTGCGCAGCTTGATGATGTAGTAAGTGGTTTTCTTGTCTTCGTCGGTGATGGTGTCAGCACCGATCTGTTCAAGCTTGGCCTTCAGCCCACCATAAATGGTGTAGTCATACGCCGTGAACTTCACCGTCGCTTCCTGTCCCGGATGCAGGAAGGCGATGTCTTGCGGGCGAACTTTCGCCTCAACCAGCAAGGTGTCGTCCAGTGGCACGATTTCCACCAGGTCGCTGCCCGGCTGGATTACGCCGCCAATGGTGTTGACCAGCAGTTTGTTGACGATACCGCGCACCGGCGATGTCACCAGCGTCCGGCTGACCCGGTCTTCCAGCGCCTTGCCGGTGGCCTGAGCCTTGTTCAGATCAGTGCGTGCTTCGTTGAGTTGAGTCAGTGCTTCGCTGCGGAACTTGCCGCGGGTCTCGTCGATTTTGCGCTGCACTTCCTTGATTGCCGATTGGGCGCGAGGAATGGCCAGGGTGGTCGCGTCCAGTTGCCCGCGGGTTTCAACCTCGGCGCGCTTGAGCCGCAGCACTTCAACCGGCGATACCGCGCCCTGGGCCACCAGCGGTTCGGACATGTTGATTTCCTGACGCTGCAGCGCAAGGCCGTTGCGGTACTGCGACTGCTTGGAAGTGAACTCGCGCAGCTCTTGCTGACGCTGGATCAACTGCTCCTCCAAACCACCAATCTCATCGTGCAGCTGCTGACGGCGGCTGATGTACAGCGACTCCTCGCTGGCGGCCTGACCGGGCACGGCCTTGAGCACGTCAGCCGGGAAGTTCAGCGGACGGTCGTCGACTTCCGCGCTTAAGCGTTCCACTCGCAGCAGCATCGACAACCGATCGGCCTCGGTTTCGCCGACGTTGGAGGCGAATCGCGTGTCGTCCAGGCGAATCAGCGGCGCACCGGCTTCGACGATCTGCCCTTCGGTCACGTACAACTCGGAGACGATACCGCCCTCCAGGTTCTGGATTTTCTGGATCTTGGACGACGGAATGGCTTTGCCGTCGCCCTTGGTGACTTCGTCGATCACGGCGAAGTTGGCCCAGAGCATCAGGAACACGAAGAAGCCGATGATCGCCCAGATGGTCAGTCGCACCACGCGTGGGGCGTCTTCGATCAGCGCTTTGTTGACCTCGGGAAGTGGCTGGCCATGCAGCGAATCGGAGCCTTTGAAATAACGGCCGATCGAATTCTTGAAACCCGACTTAAGCAACACTGATCTGCCCCTTTTTCAACGCTTCCATCACCGCGGCTTTCGGGCCGTCGGCGAGAATCTGTCCGCGGTCGATGACGATCAGACGATCCACCAGCGACAACAGCGAAGCCCGGTGCGTCACCAGCACCACGGTCTTGTTTTCAATCACCGCCGCAAGGCGTTGCTTGAGGCGTTCTTCGCCGGTGTTGTCCATGGCGCTGGTCGGTTCGTCGAGCAGCAGGATCGGCGGGTTGAGCAGCAACGCACGGGCCAGGGCGACGTTCTGGCGCTGACCGCCAGACAGGTTCTGCCCACGCTCGCCGACTTGCAGCTCATAACCTTGTGGGTGCAGACGGGCGAATTCGTGGACGCCGGCCAACTCGGCCGCTTGCAGCACCATTTCGTCTTCGACATAGCGCGCGCCCGACACCAGGTTGTCGCGCAGGGTGCCGGCCAGCAGCTGGATGTCCTGGGCCACGTAGCCGATGTTATGGCGCAATTCGCTGACGTCGATCTGACGGATATCGACGCCATCCACCAACAGGGCGCCGTCGTCCGGCTGGTAGAGACCTACGAGCAGTTTGGCCAGGGAGCTTTTCCCCGAGCCACTGCGCCCGATGATGCCGATCTTCTCGCCGGGCTTGATGATCAGGTTGATGTTCTTCAGCGCCGCGTTCTGTTGGTTCGGGTAGGTGAAATTCATCTGCCGGCATTCGATGGCGCCTTGCAGCACCTTGCGGCTCAGTGGGCGTTCCTCGAAGTTGCGCTCTTGCGGCAGCTCCATCATCTGATCGACCGAGGTCATGGTCACCCGCGCTTGCTGGTAACGCGTCAGCAGGCCGGACAGCGAAGCCAGCGGGCTGAGCGCGCGGCCGCTGAGCATGTAGCAGGCGATCAAACCGCCCATGCTCAGGTGACCATCGATGATCTGGTACACGCCGAAGACGATCATGATCACGCCGGCCAGTTGCTGGATCAGCAAGGTGATGTTCATCGCCAGACCGGAGAGCATTTTCACCCGCAGCTCGAGGCGGCTGAGGGTGCCGATGGTCTGCTCCCACTGATATTGGCGTTCGCTTTCGGCGTTGTTGACCTTCACCGCATCGAGACCGGCAAGGGTTTCGATCAGGCTCGACTGCCGCTCGGCGCCCAGCGCCATGGTCCTTTCCATGGTCGCCACCAGCGGTTTCTGCAAGGCATAGCCAATCAGCAGGGCGATCGGGAACGCCAGCACCGGAATCCACACCAGATGCCCGCCAAGAATCGCGATGACCATGAAGATCAGCAGCGTAAACGGCAGATCGATCAGGCTGGTGAGGGTCAGCGAGGCGAGGAAGTCCCGCAGGCTCTGAAACTCATGGATGTTCTGGGCAAAGCTGCCGACCCGGGCCGGGCGGTACTTCATGGCCATGCCGACGATGCGCTCGAACAACGTGGCCGAGATGATCAGGTCGGTTTTTTTCCCGGCCAGGTCCAGGCAGAGGCTGCGCAGGCTCTTGAGGATCAGGTCGAACAGGTACGCCCCGGTGATGCCGATGGCCAACACCCACAGGGTCGATTCGGCCTGGTTCGGCACGACGCGGTCGTAGACGTTCATCACGAACAGCGGCGCGGCCATGGCAATGATGTTGATCAGGAAACTGGCGGCGATGGCGTCGGCGTACAGCCAGCGCGAACGCTTGAGGGTATCGCGGAACCACGAGCGAGCGCGCGGGATCAGCGTGCCGTGATTAACGTCGAATTTGTGCTGGGGTTGAGCGAAGAACACTTTGCCGATGTAGTCATCGGCCAGCAGTTCGCGGCTGACGACACTTTCGCCACCGTCGCTTTCACTGGTCAGCAGCCGCGCCTGGTCTTCACCTAGCCAACCAAGCAGGACGGCACTGCGACCGTCCTTGAGCAGCAACAGCGCCGGCATGGCAATCGCCGGGATCTGCTCCAGTTTGCGCACCAGCACCCGCCCTTGCAGGCCGGCGCGAGCGGCCGCGCGGGGCAGCAATTCAACGCTCAGGCGCTGTTTGGGCAACGGCAGGCCGGTGGTCAACATCGCGGCGCTGGCCGGTTTCTGATGCAGGGTGCAAAGAGCCAGCAAGCCGTCCAGTAGTGGATCGTCGTGCAGCGCGCGTGGATCATGAATGAGTTGAACTCGACTGACTTCTGATTCCACGCTCGGCACTCTTGGCTAACAATTGAACAATGAAGGTTCTGCTCAATTCATACCGGGCAGTTGAACCTTGGGCTTCACGTCGTTCTGCACAACGGATGCCAACGGTGCGACCACTCCCTGGCTCTTGAGCAACTCGCCCATGGTCGCCTTGATTCGGTACTGAGTAAATAACTGAATGTTCTTGATCTCCGCCAGGCGACGAGACGCCGAGAACAGCTCGTTCTCACTGTCGAGCAGGTCGAGCAAGGTACGCTCGCCGAGGCTGAACTGCTTCTGGTACGCGGTGCGCACGCTGGTGCTGTGATCGACATATTGCTGGGCGATCGGCACCTGGGCATTGGCGTTGTTCAAGGCATTCCAGGCCAGGCCCAGCTCTTCGTTCAACACGCGCAAGGCGTTGTTGCGAATATCCAGTGCCTGGTTGGACAGGTAGGACTTGGATTCCAGATCAGCCTTGTTGCTGCCGCCGGCATACAGATTGAAGCGCATGCGCAACATGGCCTGCCATTCATTGCTGTGACCGTTCTGGCCATCGAGATCGTTGTCGGCGGTGCGGCCCAATTCAGCATCGAAGCGTGGGTAGAAGCTCGACTTGGCGGCGTCGTACTGTTTCTCGGCAGCGGCAATGTCGGATTCGGCAGAACGCAGGATCGGGCTGTTTTCCAGCATCTGCGCCCGGGCTTCATTCAGGTTGGCTGGCAACAACGCCATGAAATCGGAAGGACGTTCCAACTGATCGGGCATCTGGCCGACGGCGCTGAGGAAGTTGGTCTCGGCGTCAGCCAGGTTGGTCTGCTCGGTGATCAGGTTGTTGCGGGCCTGAGCCATGCGCGCTTCGGCCTGATCGAGGTCGGCGCCGCTGCCCACACCGCGCTGGGTGCGCAGTTTGATCTGATCGAAAATCCGTTCGTGGCTCTTCAGGTTCTCGGTGGCCAGGCGCACGAATTCGCGGCGGGTCAACACGTCGAGATACACCTGAGCGACGGTGAGTGCAGTGCGTTCGGACGTGCCAAGCAAGGAGTAAGCGCGGGAATTAACGGTGGCTTGTTGACGCCCCACTTCACTCGACGTCGCAAAACCGTCAAAAACCATTTGCGACAACCGCACACTCGACTCGCTGCGATTCAGGTTTTCCCAGTGATTGTTGTTGCCGGCGGCACGCGTGGTGACGTTGTCAGTGCCTTCGCGACCATAACCGCCCAGCAGATCAACCCGTGGGAGGTATCCACCTTTTGCTGCCTTTAACTGATAATCCGCGGCCAATCGACTGTTAACGCCTGCCTGGATTTCCGGATGGACATCCAGTGCCTGTTGCATGGCTTCCGGAAGGGTCTGCGCCTGAACAAAACCGGCGGCAAGGACGAAGGGTAAAGCCGTGAGCAGGTGCAAACGCATTATTGGAGTTTCCCGGAATTGCTTGTCTTGAATCACTGCAGAACGTGCCGCTGCATCGGATGATGACAACCGAAATGACCGCTTGTCGGAAAATTGGATTTTGGAACTGCGTCACACTCTGCGGGGCAGGTCGGCACCGAAATATCAATGTGACATTACAGAGGCGAGTGTTTAGGATGACAGGCGGAAGGTCAATAGTTTGGCATAAAGTTTATAGCGAAAAAATATAGCCAAATTGTTGACGAATACCCGCGTCAAAGTTGTGCCTCTAATACCTTGAAAGAACATCCAGACTGTTTGGCAAACACGCCGCCAGGTTCATGGAAGTCAACTGAATGCGACACCCGGAGAGTCTTCAATGAGCAGTGTTGTGGCCATCGTCAAAAGCATTGTCGGTCAGGTTTTCGCGGTGTCCCCAGAGGGCGTGCGCCGCGTGCTCGTTGAAGGCGACCGCTTGTTTGTCGGCGATCAGGTAGACACTGGCGCGGCAGGCGCCGTCACGCTCGAACTGGCTGACGGCCGGACCCTGGACCTGGGCCGCGACACTCAGTGGAGCGGCAGCGACCCCGACTCCAGCGCTGACCTTGCACAAGCCACAGCACAAGCCGCGCCATCGGTTGAAGAGCTGCAGCAAGCCATCGTTGCCGGCGCCGACCCGACCACCGACCTTGAAGCCACCGCAGCCGGCCCGACAGCTGCCGGCACAGGCGGCGCCGCAGGTGGCGGCCACAGCTTCGTGATGCTGGATGCAACCGCTGGCCGGGTCGACCCGACCATTGGTTTCCCGACCGCGGGCATCGGCACTGCCGCGTTGGCTGCACAGAACACCATCGGTGGCCAGACAGCCGATACCAGCGCCAACGTGCAGCGCGAATCGACCCTGACCTTGAGCGCCACGCCGACCATCACCGAAGCCGGTGGCGTGCTGGTTTACACCGCGACGTTGACCCAGGCTCCGCTGACCGACCTGACCATCACCCTGTCCAATGGCTCGGTGATCGTGATCCAGGCCGGCCAGTTGACCGGTACCGTCAACGTCCCGCTTGCGCCGAACGACACTGTCTATAGCGACCCGACCCAAATCAACGTATCCGTCACCGGCACTACGGGCGGCAGCGGCATCATCGTCACCCCGCCGACAACCCCGGCCGTGACCCAGGTCACTGACACCGTCGATACCACCACGGTCACCTTGACCGCCGGCGCCAACGTTACCGAAGGCGGCCAGATCACCTACACCGCGACATTGACCAACCCGGCGCAGACGCCGGTCACCATCACGTTGTCCAACGGCTCGACCATCACCATCGACGCCGGCAAAACCACCGGTTCCGTGAACGTCGACACCCCGGCCAATGACGTTTATCAGAACGGCAGCACCGTCAGCACCACGATCACTGGCGCCACCGGCGGTAACTTTGAGAACCTGGTGCCAAACCCGGCTCCGGCCGTGACCACCATTACCGACTCGCCGGACACCACCACCGTCACACTGACGGCGGGATCTACCGTCACCGAAGGCGGCCAGATCACCTACACCGCGACCCTGACCAATCCTGCTCAAACGCCGGTCACTGTCACCCTGTCCAACGGCTCGACCATCACCATCGAAGCCGGCAAAACCACCGGTTCCGTGAACGTCGACACCCCGGCCAATGATGTTTATCAGAACGGCAGCACCGTTAGCACCACTATCACTGGCGCCAGCGGTGGCAATTTCGAGCAGCTGACCCCGAGCACCGAGCCGGCGCTGACCACCATTACCGACTCGAAAGACAACACCGGCCTGAGCCTCACCGCCACCGGCTCCGTCGTCGAAGGCGGTCAGATCACTTACACCGCCACTTTGACCAACCCGGCCGGCACGCCGATGACCGTGACATTGAGCAATGGCTCGGTCATCACCATCGAAGCGGGCAAGACCACCGGCAGCGTGACCGTCGATACCGCAGCCAATGACGTCTACAACAATGGCAGCACTGTCAGCACCACCATCACCGGGACCACCGGTGGCAATTTCGAGCAACTGACCCCGAGCACCGAGCCGGCGCTGACCACCATTACCGACTCGAAAGACAACACCGGCCTGAGCCTCACCGCCACCGGCTCCGTCGTCGAAGGCGGTCAGATCACTTACACCGCCACTTTGACCAACCCGGCCGGCACGCCGATGACCGTGACATTGAGCAATGGCTCGGTCATCACCATCGACGCGGGCAAGACCACCGGCAGCGTGACCGTCGATACCGCAGCCAATGACGTCTACAACAATGGCAGCACTGTCAGCACCACCATCACCGGGACCACCGGTGGCAATTTCGAGCAGCTGACCCCGAGCACCGAGCCGGCGCTGACCACTATCACTGACTCCAAGGATGACACCGGCCTGAGCCTGTCGGCGTCCACCGTAGTGGCCGAGGGCGGTTCGATCGTTTACACCGCAACCCTGACCCACGCTGCCGGCACTCCGGTCACTGTCACCCTGAGCAACGGCGCAGTGATCACCATCGCCGCCAACGCCACCAGCGGTTCCGTCACCGTCGACGCGCCGAAAGACGATGCCTACATCGACGCCGGCAAAGTCAGCGCCACAATCAGCACCGCCACCGGTGGTAACTTCGAGAACCTGGTGCCGAGCACGGTTCCGGCAGTGACCGAAGTGACCGACACGATCAATACCTCGACGGTCAGTCTGACGGCTAACGGCTCTGTGACCGAAGGCGGGACCGTGGTTTACACCGCATCCGTCACCGCGCCAGTGACCGACTCACCGGTGGTTGTGACCTTGTCCAACGGCCAGACCATCACCATTCCGGTCGGATCGAGCAGCGCCAGCGTGAACTTTGTTGCGCCGAACGATGCACTGGCCGGCGGCGGTTCGCTGAGCGTCAAGATCGACGACGCCAAGGGCGGTAACTACGAGAAGCTGGAAGTCGACAGCAAGCCGGCGAATACCTCGATTACCGATACGGCTGACACCACCACCGTTAGCCTGACCGCGACAGATTCCGTGGCGGAAGGCGGCTCGATCGTCTACACCGCCACCCTGACCAACGCTGCCGGCACGCCAGTGACCGTGACATTGAGCAACGGCGCAGTGATCACCATCGCTGCCAACGCTACCAGCGGTTCCGTCACCGTCGATGCACCAAAAGATGATGCCTACATTGACGCCGGCAAAGTCAGCACCACGATCACTACGGCCACCGGTGGCAACTTTGAAAACCTGGTCAAAAGCCCGGCTGCAGCCGTCACCACCGTCACCGACACCCTCGACACCTCGACCGTCACCCTGACCGCCACCAGCAGCGTGGCCGAGGGCGGCACCGTGGTTTACACCGCCTCGGTCGGTGCACCGGTCACCGGTTCACCGGTGGTGGTGACCTTGTCCAACGGTCAGACCATCACCATTGGCGTTGGCCAAAGCAGCGGCACGGTCAATGCCGTGGTCTCGAACGATGTACTCAGCGGCCACGCGCCGTTGACCAACTCGATCACCAAAGTCAGCGGCGGCAACTACGAAAACCTGGTCGCCGATAAAACCCCCGTCAGCACCAGCGTGACCGACACCGTCGACACCACCACCCTGTCGCTGAGCGCCACCGGCAACGTCAAAGAAGGCGGCCAGATCACCTACACCGCCACCCTGACCCATGCGGCCGGCAGCCCGGTGACCGTGACGTTGAGCAACGGCGCAACCATCACCATCGATGCCGGTAAAACCACCGGCACTGTGAAAGTCGATGCACCGAAAGACGACGTCTACAAGGACGCCGGCAAACTGGAAGTCACCATCAAGGACGCCGCCGGCGGCAACTTTGAAAACCTGGTCACCAGCCCGGCCCCGGCCGTGACCAACGTGGCCGACACAGTCAACACCACACACCTGACCCTCAGTGCTGAAAAGTCGGTGCTCGAAGGCTCGCACATCACCTACACCGCGACCCTCACCAACGCCGCGCAAACGCCGGTGACCGTCAAGCTGAGCAACGGCGAAACCATCACCATCGACGCCGGCAAAACCACCGGTTCGGTGACCATCGCGGCGCCAAGCGATGACGTCTACAAAGATACCGGCAAGCTCACCGTGACCATGACGGATGCCAGCGGTGGCAACTTCGAAAAACTGGACATCAGCAAAGCGTCAGTGACCACCACCGTCAAAGACACGGTCGACACCTCAACCGTCACCCTGACCGCCACCGACAGCGTGGCCGAGGGCGGCACCGTGGTTTACACCGCGTCGGTCGGCGCACCGGTCACCGGTTCGCCAGTGGTGGTGACCTTGTCCAACGGCCAGACCATCACCATTGGCGTTGGCCAAAGCAGCGGCACGGTCAATGCCGTGGTCTCGAACGATGTGCTCAGCGGCCACGCGCCGTTGACCAACTCGATCACCAAAGTCAGCGGCGGCAACTACGAAAACCTGGTCGCCGATAAAACCCCGGTCAGCACCAGCGTGACCGACACCGTCGACACCACCACCCTGTCGCTGAGCGCCACCGGCAACGTCAAAGAAGGCGGCCAGATCACCTACACCGCCACCCTGACCCATGCAGCCGGCAGCCCGGTGACCGTGACGTTGAGCAACGGCGCAACCATCACCATCGATGCCGGTAAAACCACCGGCACCGTGAAAGTCGATGCACCGAAAGACGACGTCTACAAGGACGCCGGCAAACTGGAAGTCACCATCAAGGACGCCGCCGGCGGCAACTTTGAAAACCTGGTCGCCAGCCCGACCCCGGCCGTGACCAACGTCGCCGACACAGTCAACACCACGCACCTGACCCTCAGCGCTGAAAAGTCGGTGCTCGAAGGCTCGCACATCACCTACACCGCGACCCTCACCAACGCCGCGCAAACGCCGGTGACCGTCAAGCTGAGCAACGGCGAGACCATCACCATCGACGCCGGCAAAACCACCGGTTCGGTGACCATCGCGGCGCCAAGCGATGACGCCTACAAAGATGCCGGCAAGCTCTCCGTGACGATGACGGATGCCAGCGGTGGCAACTTCGAAAAACTCGACATCAGCAAGGCGTCAGTGACCACCACCGTCACCGACACCCTCGACTCCACGTCCTTGTCGCTGTCGGCCAGCAATACCGTCAGCGAAGGTGGCCAGATCACCTACACCGCGACCCTGAGCAACCCGACAGACACGGCCATGACCGTGAAGTTGAGCAACGGCGCGGTAATCACCATCGCCGCCGGCGCCACCACCGGTTCGGTCGACTTCGCTGCACCGGCCAACACCCCGTACATCGACGGCGGCAAAGTCCAGGCTACGATTGCCAGCCAGAGCGGCGGCAACTTCGAAAAAGTCGTCACCGACCATTCGCCGGCGGTCACCACCGTCACCGATTCGGCAGACACCACCGGCCTGAGCCTGAGCGCCACCGGCTCGGTCGCCGAGGGCGGTTCGATTGTCTACACCGCGACCCTGACCAATGCCGCTGGCTCCGCCATGACCGTGACGTTGAACAACGGCGCGGTGATCCACATTGCCAAGGGCGCCACCACCGGTTCGGTGAATTTTGCCGCGCCGAAGGATGACGTCTACAAAGACGCCGGCAAAGTTGAAGCCAGCATCACCAAGACTGCCGGCGGCAACTTCGAGAACCTGGTGGCCGACAAGACGCCAGCGGTTACCGACGTGACCGACACCCTCAATACGTCGACAGTCAGTCTGACGGCCAACAGCACTGTGGCTGAAGGCGGCACCGTGGTGTACACCGCGTCGGTCAACGCGCCAGTGACCGGTTCGCCGGTTGTCGTGACCTTGTCCAATGGCCAGAGCATTACCATTCCGGTTGGCGCCAGCAGTGCCAGCGTGAACTTCACCGCACCGAACGATGCACTGGCTGGCGGCGATTCGCTGAGCGTGAAAATCGACGGCACCACCGGTGGCAACTACGAAAACCTGGTGGCGAATCAAACCCCGGCAGTCACGTCGGTAACCGACGTCAAAGACACCACCACCCTGAGCCTGAGCGCTACGGATTCGGTCGCTGAGGGCGGTTCGATTGTCTACACCGCGACGCTGACTCACGCTGCCGGCACGCCGGTCACCGTGAACCTGTCGAACGGCGCCGTGATCACCATCGCCGCCAACGCGACCAGCGGCTCCGTGACCGTCAAGGCACCTGCCGATGACGTCTACAAAGATGCCGGCAAAGTTGAAGCGACCATCAAGGACGCCAGCGGCGGCAACTTCGAAAACCTGGTCACCAGCCCGGCAGCGGCAGTCACTGAGGTGACTGACACCCTCGATACTTCGACAGTCAGCCTGACAGCCAACGGCACTGTGGCTGAAGGCGGGACCGTGGTTTACACCGCGTCCGTCACCGCGCCGGTGACCGACTCGTCCGTGGTTGTGACCCTCTCGAACGGTCAGACCATCACCATTCCGGTTGGCGCCAGCAGTGCCAGCGTGAACTTCACCGCGCCGAACGATGCGCTGGCCGGTGGCGGCTCCCTGAGCGTCAAGATCGACGACGCCAAGGGCGGCAATTACGAGAAGCTGGAAGTTAACGGCAAGGCGGCGGACACCTCGGTGACTGACTCTGCCGACACCACCACCCTCAGCCTAAGCGCGACTGACTCGGTCGCCGAAGGTGGTTCGATTGTTTACACCGCCACCCTGACCAACGCGGCCGGCACGCCGGTCACCGTGAACCTGTCGAACGGCGCCGTGATCACCATCGCCGCCAACGCTACCAGCGGTTCCGTGACCATCAAGGCACCTGCCGATGACGTCTACAAAGACGCCGGCAAAATCGAAGCGACCATCAAGGACGCCAGCGGCGGCAATTTCGAAAACCTGGTCACCAGCCCCGCAGCTGCCATCACGGAAGTGACTGACACCCTCGATACTTCCACGGTCAGTCTGACCGCCAACGGCACTGTGGCCGAAGGCGGGACCGTGGTTTACACCGCGTCCGTCACCGCGCCGGTGACTGATTCGCCCGTGGTTGTGACCCTCTCGAACGGTCAGACCATCACCATTCCGGTTGGCGCCAGCAGCGCCAGCGTAAACTTCACTGCGCCGAACGATGCCCTCGCCGGCGGCGGCGCCTTGAGCGTCAAGATCGACGACGCCAAGGGCGGCAATTACGAGAAGCTGGAAGTTAACGGCAAGGCGGCGGACACCTCGGTGACTGACTCTGCCGACACCACCACCCTCAGCCTAAGCGCGACTGACTCGGTCGCCGAAGGTGGTTCGATTGTTTACACCGCCACCCTGACCAACGCGGCCGGCACGCCGGTCACCGTGAACCTGTCGAACGGCGCCGTGATCACCATCGCCGCCAACGCGACCAGCGGCTCCGTGACCGTCAAGGCACCTGCCGATGACGTTTATAAAGACGCGGGCAAAGTCGAAGCGACCATCAAAAGCGCCAGCGGCGGCAACTTCGAAAACCTGGTCACCAGCCCGGCAGCTGCGGTCACAGAAGTGACTGACACCCTCAATACGTCGACGGTCAGCCTGAAGGCAACGCCCACCGCAGCCGAAGGCGGCAACGTGGTGTACACCGCTTCCGTGACTTCGAAGGTCACCGGCAAGGACGTGGTCGTCACCTTGGCCAATGGTGAAAAAATCACCATCCCGGTCGGTGAAAGCACGGCCTCGATCACCGTTAAAGCCCCGAATGATGCATTGGTCGGCCACGAGCCGCTGACCAACGCCATCAAGGATGTAACCGGCGGCAATTACGAGAATCTGGTCGCCGACAAGACCCCGACCTCGACCGCCATCAGCGACACCCTGGACACCACCAAAGTGACCATGACCGCCAGCGGTCAGGTGCTTGAAGGCGGCAACATCACCTACACCGCCAACCTGACGAATGCGGCCGGCACCGACATGACGGTCAAGTTGAGCAACGGCGAAAGCATCGTGATCAAGGCCGGCGACAAGTCGGGCTCCATTACCGTTCCTGCACCGGCCGATGACGTCTACAAGGACGGCAGCAAAATCACTGTCCGCATCGACAGCACCAGCGGCGGCGACTTCGAGAAGCTCGACGTCAACAAAGCCGCGCACAACACGATCGTCAAAGATACGATCGACACCACCACGCTGAAACTCAGCGCAGACGTGGGCACCGTCGGCGAAGGTGGTCAGATCAACTACACCGCGACACTGAACCACCCAGCGGACACGGCGATGACCGTGACCCTGAACAACGGTCTGGTGATCAACATCAAGGCTGGCGAGTCCAGCGGCTCTGCGTCTTTCACCGTACCGAATAACGTCTACACCGGCGCAGCGGACGTCCTTGCTTCGATCAAGGAAACCACCGGCGGCAACTTCGAAAAACTGGACACCGATCACTCGGCCGTCGTCACCAAAGTCACCGACACTGCTGACACTACCAACCTGACCTTGAGCGCTAGCGGCTCGGTGCAGGAAGGTGGCCAGATCGTCTACACCGCGACCCTGTCCCAGGCCGCCGGCAGCAACATGACCGTGAAGCTGAGCAACGGCGCGACCATCACAATCCTCAAGGATGCGGTGTCCGGCCATGTCAGCGTTGCCGCACCGAAAGACGACGTCTACAAAGACGCCGGCAAAGTTGAAGCGACCATCAAGGATGCCAGCGGCGGCAACTTTGAAAACCTGGTGACCAGCCCGGCGGCGGCAGTGACCGAGGTGACTGACACCATCAACACCTCGACAGTCAGCCTGACGGCCAACGGCACTGTAGCCGAAGGCGGCACCGTGGTTTACACCGCGTCCGTCACCGCGCCGGTGACTGATTCGCCGGTGGTTGTGACCCTCTCGAACGGCCAGACCATCACCATTCCGGTTGGCGCCAGCAGCGCCAGCGTGAACTTCACGGCGCCGAACGATGCACTGGCCGGTGGCGGCTCCCTGAGCGTCAAGATCGACGACGCCAAGGGCGGCAATTACGAGAAGCTGGAAGTTAACGGCAAGCCTGCGGATACCTCGATTACCGATACGACTGACACCACCACCGTTAGCCTGACCGCTACAGATTCGGTGGCGGAAGGCGGTTCGATCGTTTACACCGCAAACCTGACCCACGCGGCCGGCACACCGGTCACTGTCACCCTGAGCAACGGCGCGGTGATCACCATCGCGGCCAACGCCACCAGCGGTTCCGTCACTGTCGATGCGCCGAAAGATGACGTCTACAAAGATGCCGGCAAAGTCGAAGCGACCATCAAGGATGCCAGCGGTGGCAACTTCGAAAACCTGGTCCCGAGCACTGTCCCGGCAGTGACCGAGGTGACTGACACAATCAACACCTCGACAGTCAGCCTGACCGCCAACGGCACTGTCGCCGAAGGCGGCACCGTGGTTTACACCGCGTCTGTCACCGCGCCAGTGACCGATTCGCCAGTCGTTGTGACCTTGTCCAACGGCCAGACCATCACCATTCCAGTCGGTTCGAGCAGCGCCAGCGTGAACTTCATCGCGCCGAACGACGCCTTGGCTGGCGGCGGTTCCTTGAGCGTCAAGATTGATGATGCGAAGGGCGGTAACTTCGAAAAACTGAGCATCGACAGCAAACCGGCGGACACCGCTGTCAGCGATACCGTGGACACCACCAAAGTGACCATGACCGCCAGCGACTACGTGGTCGAGGGCGGCACGATCACTTACACCGTCAACCTCAGCAACGCCGCCGGTACTGATATGACGGTCAAGCTGAGCAATGGCGAGGTCGTGGTGGTCAAGGCCGGCGACAAGTCGGGCTCCATTACTGTTCCCGCACCAGCCGATGACGTCTACAAGGACGGCAGCAAGATCACCGTTGGCATCGCCAGCACCGACGGCGGCAACTTCGAGAAGCTCGACGTCAGCAAGACCACCCACACCACCACCGTCAATGACACCACCGACACCACGACACTGAAGCTCAGTGCCGATGTGAGCACCGTCGGCGAAGGTGGTCAGATCGTCTACACCGCCACGCTTAGCCACCCGGCCGACACGGCGATGACCGTGACCCTGAACAACGGTCTGGTGATCAACATCAAGGCTGGCGAGTCCAGCGGTTCGGCGCCATACACGGTGCCAAATGATGTCTACACCGGCGCCTCGCCCGTCAGGGCAGCGATTGCGGACAGTGCTGGTGGCAACTTTGAAAAACTGGACACCGATCGCTCAGCCGTCGTGACCAAAGTGACGGACACCGCTGACACCACTAGCTTGGCCTTGAGCGCTAGCGGCTCGGTCCAGGAAGGTGGCCAGATCGTCTACACGGCGACCTTATCCCATGCCGCTGGTAGCGACATGACGGTAAAACTGAGCAACGGCGCGACCATCACCATCCTCAAGGATGCGGTGTCCGGCCAGGTCAGCTTTGACGCACCGAAAGACGATGCCTATATCGACGCTGGCAAAGTCAGCGCCACGATCACCACCGCCACCGGCGGCAACTTCGAAAACCTGGTCCCGAGCACTGTTCCGGCAGTGACCGAGGTGACTGACACCCTCGATACTTCGACGGTCAGCTTAACGGCCAACGGCACTGTAGCCGAAGGCGGCACCGTGGTTTACACCGCGTCAGTGTCTGCTGAAGTCACCGGTTCGCCGGTCGTCGTGACCTTGTCCAACGGCCAGACCATCACCATTCCGGTCGGTTCGAGCAGTGCCAGCGTGAACTTTGTTGCGCCGAACGATGCCCTCGCGGGTGGCGGCTCGCTGAGCGTCAAAATCGACGACGCCAAGGGCGGCAATTACGAAAAGCTGGAAGTCGACGGCAAGCCGGCGGAGACCTCGATTACCGATACGGCTGACACCACAACGGTCAGCCTCAGCGCGACTGGGGCGGTGGCTGAAGGTGGTTCGATCGTTTACACCGCCACCCTGACCAACGCTGCCGGCACGCCAGTGACCGTCACGCTGAGCAACGGCGCGGTGATCACCATCGACGCTGGCAAAACCACGGGCACCGTGACGGTTGATGCGCCGAAAGACGACGCCTATATCGACGCCGGCAAAGTCAGCGCCACGATCAGCACGGCCACCGGTGGCAACTTCGAGAACCTGGTACCAAGCACGGTTCCGGCAGTGACCAGCGTCACCGACACCATTGATACTTCGACCGTGACCCTGAAAGCCACGGAGTCGGCAGCCGAAGGCGGCACCGTCACTTACACCGCCACTGTCGGCGCGCCGGTCACCGGTTCGCCAGTGACCGTGTCGTTGACCAACGGCCAGGCCATCACCATCGAAGTCGGTAAAACCACCGGCACCGTAACCACCCTCGCACCCAACGATGCGCTGAACGGCCACACACCGCTGACCAACGCCATCACCAACGTCAGCGGCGGTAACTACGAAAACCTGGTGGCTGACAAAACCCCGGTCAGCACCACCGTGACCGACACTACCGACACCACCAACCTGTCGCTCAGCGCCAGCAACTCAGTGGCCGAAGGCGGCTCGATCGTCTACACCGCCACCCTGACCAACGCTGCCGGCACGCCAGTGACCGTCACGCTGAGCAACGGCGCGGTGATCACCATCGACGCTGGCAAAACCACGGGCACCGTGACGGTTGATGCGCCGAAAGACGACGCCTATATCGACGCCGGCAAAGTCAGCGCCACGATCAGCACGGCCACCGGTGGCAACTTCGAGAACCTGGTACCGAGCACGGTTCCGGCAGTGACCAGCGTCACCGACACCATTGATACTTCGACCGTGACCCTGAAAGCCACGGAGTCGGCAGCCGAAGGCGGCACCGTCACTTACACCGCCACTGTCGGTGCGCCGGTCACCGGTTCGCCAGTGACCGTGTCGTTGACCAACGGCCAGGCCATCACAATCGAAGTCGGTAAAACCACCGGCACCGTAACCACCCTCGCACCCAACGATGCGCTGAACGGCCACACACCGCTGACCAACGCCATCACCAACGTCAGCGGCGGTAACTACGAAAACCTGGTGGCTGACAAAACCCCGGTCAGCACCACCGTGACCGACACTACCGACACCACCAACCTGTCGCTCAGCGCCAGCAACTCAGTGGCCGAAGGCGGCTCGATCGTCTACACCGCGACCCTGACCAACGCTGCCGGCACACCAGTGACCGTCACGCTGAGCAACGGCGCGGTGATCACCATCGACGCCGGCAAAACCACGGGCACCGTGACGGTTGATGCGCCGAAAGACGACGCCTATATCGACGCCGGCAAAGTCAGCGCCACGATCAGCACCGCGACCGGCGGCAACTTCGAGAACCTGGTACCAAGCACGGTTCCGGCAGTGACCAGCGTCACTGACACCATCGACAATTCGACCGTGACCCTGAAAGCCACTGAGTCGGCAGCCGAAGGCGGCACCGTCACTTACACCGCCACTGTCGGCGCGCCGGTCACCGGCTCGCCAGTGACGGTGTCGTTGGCCAACGGCCAGGCCATCACCATCGAAGTCGGTAAAACCACCGGCACCGTAACCACCCTCGCACCCAACGATGCGCTGAACGGCCACACACCGCTGACCAACGCCATCACCAACGTCAGCGGCGGTAACTACGAAAACCTGGTCGCCGACAAAACCCCGGTTTCGACTTCTGTCACTGACACAGTCGACACCACCAACCTGTCGCTCAGCGCCAGCAACTCGGTCGCCGAGGGCGGCTCGATCGTCTACACCGCGACCCTGACCAATGCTGCCGGCACGCCAGTGACCGTCACGCTGAGCAACGGTGCGGTGATCACCATCGCCGCCAACGCTACCAGCGGTTCCGTCACCGTCGATGCGCCGAAAGACGACGCCTATATCGACGCCGGCAAAGTCAGCGCCACGATCAGCACGGCCACCGGTGGCAACTTCGAGAGTCTGGTGCCGAGTACTGTTCCGGCAGTGACCAACGTCACCGACACCCTCGACAAGACCGAAGTCAGCATCAGCGGCAGCACCTCGGTAACCGAAGGCCAGGTCGCCAGCTACACCGTCAGCCTGACTAACCCGGCGCAGACCGACGTCACCCTGAAAATAACCTACAGCGGCACCGCCGCCGACGGTTCGGATTTCACCGGTGTGTACAACGTGAAGATCCCGGCGGGCGGCAGCAGCGCGAACTTCAACGTCGCAACCCTGGACGACAGGATCACCGAAGGCACTGAAAACTTCGTGGTCAAGATTGACTCGGCCACCGGAGGCAACTTCGAGAACCTGGCGATCAGTGCTTCCAACGGCAGCGTCAGCACCTCGATCATCGACAATGATGCTCCACCGGTCCTTGACCTCGACGCCAACAACTCCAGCGGCGCCACGGGTGCCAACTACAACGTGACCTTCACCGAAGGCACCACCGGCCAGGGCGTATCGATCGGCGACACCGATCTGAAAATCACCGACCCGGACAGTACCTTGCTGACCGGCGCGACCATCGTGCTGACCAACCGTCAGCCGGGTGACGCACTGAACCTGGGTAACAGCGTCAACGGCATCACCATCAATGCCGACAGCAAGGATGGCTCGGTCACGCTGACGCTGTCCGGCAACGCGACGCTGGCCGACTACATGCAACAGATCAAGAACATCAGCTTCACCAACAGCAGTGATGACCCGAGCAGTGTTCCGCGGATCATCACCGTGACGGTGACCGATGGCAGCAACTACTCCAACACCGCGACCACCACCGTCAACGTGGTTGGCGTGAACGATGCACCGACCGCCGCACCGGTTAACGTCACCGGCACCGAAGACACGCCGCTGATCCTCGGCTGGTCGACTTTCGGCGTCAGTGATGTCGACAGCGCCGCCGCTAACCTGGGCGTGAAAATCACCCAGCTGCCGGGCGAAGGTAAATTGCAGTTCCTGGCCACTGACGGCAAGACCTGGACCGATGTAGAGAGCAACCAGACGTTCACCAAGGCTGACATCGACGCTGGCAAGTTGCGCTTCCTGCCGGATGCCAACGAGTCCGGCAGCAACGGCTACAACACCGGCCTGGGTAATAATCTGGCGGACTACGCACAGATCAAATTCCAGCCAACCGACGGCTCGCTGCTGGGCAACACCGGCACGATCAAAATCGACATCACGCCAGTGGCCGACGCCCCGTCCCTGAGCGTTGCCGACAACAGCGTCAAATCCACAGGCCTGATCAAGGAAGTCTGGACCGGCCTGCCGCTTGGCACCGACGGCAGCGGCGCAGCCACCGGCACCCTGAAAAGTGTCATCGACGGCGCAGGCAAACCAAACTCCAGCGACACGGTGACCAACGTGCAGTCCGACGGCAGCGTCGCGGCTGGCACGGCGTCGAAAACCTCCGGCCTGATCTACCTCGAAGCCGGCAAGACTTACACCTTCAGCGGCACCGGCGATGACAGCCTTTTGGTGACCATCGGCGGTAAAAACGTGGCGGCCACGACGTGGGGCGCTGGCGGCAAACTGAACGGTTCGTTCACCCCGACCACCAGCGGTTACTACACCCTGGACATTTACCACCACAACCAGAGTGGCCCGGGTAGCTATGACGTCAACCTGTCGGTCAACGGCAGTGCCGCGGTCGACCTGAGCAGCGCCGGCGTGCCGCTGTACACCGGCGTGGCGGACCTTGCCGCTTCCGGCGTGACAGTGTCCGATTTGCACGGCACCAGCGGCGAAGGCTACTACGAAGGCTACAAACTCAATGAAGCCGCGGAAGGGACCAGCGTTCATCTGTCTGCGATCAAGACGGCCCTGACTGACATCGACGGCTCCGAAAGCCTGAGCGTGAAAATCAGCGGGATTCCGGCAGGCTCGGTACTGACCGATGGCGCCGGCCACACCTTCACCGCCAGCGCGACGTCCGGCGAAGCCAACGTCACCGGCTGGAACCTCGGCTCCCTGACCGTCACTCCGCCGCCGTACTACAACGGCCAATTCAACCTGACCGTGACCTCGGCCTCCACCGAATCGCTCGGCGGTTCGGCGCAAAGCACCGCGACAATCCCGGTCACGGTTTACCCGGCGGTCTACAACGCCACCACCGCCACGGCGGCGGACGACACCATCACCGGCACTGACGGCAACGACATCATGGTCGCCGACATCGGCGGGCTGACCGTGGTGCCGGGCACCAACTACAACATCGCGTTCATGGTCGACAGCTCGGGCAGCATGAGCGCGTCGTCGATCAACTCAGCCAAGGACTCGCTGACCTCGGTATTCAACACCCTCAAGCAGAGCATGGGCGGCAACTCGGGCACCGTGAACATCTTCCTGGTGGACTTCGATACCCAGGTCAACAAGTCGGTATCGGTCAACCTGAACGATCCGAACGCCCTGACCACGCTCAAATCGGTACTGGACTCGATGTCGTCCGGCGGTGTGACGAACTACGAAGATGTATTCAAAACCACGGCCAATTGGTTCCAGAGCGCTGCCGCCGTGGCCAACACCGGGGCGAAGAACCTCACATACTTCATCACCGACGGCCAGCCGAACTACTACCAGAGTGGCGAACAGACCAACCCGACGCTGTACGGCAACGTGAAGCTCGATGACGTGGTGAAAACCAGCAATTACAAGCCGGGAGATACCTTCTCCACGACAATCGACAGTACTCACAAACTGACCATCGACAGTGACGGGAATGCGACGCTGTACACCTTAAACGGCTCCAAGAACTGGAAAGCCAGTGACGTGGGTAGCGTTCACGCGCAGGGCGATGGTACTTACGAGTTGTCCCTGACGGACAGCGGCAGTACACAGACCATCGTCGACAACTCCACCTCCAGCTTCGCGCTGCTGAGCAATGTGTCCAACGTTGAAGCCATTGGTCTGAACAAGGGCGTCACCCTTGCCGACCTGAGACCGTACGACTCGGACCATACGCCGCAAACCAACATTGATCCGAGTAACTTGGCCAACTCGATCATCGGTCACACCGAAGCGACGATGCCAGGCGCGGACACGGTCAATGGCGGTGACGGCAACGACATCCTGTTCGGCGACCTGGTGAGCTTCAACGGCGTTGCCGGTGAGGGTTATCAGGCGATGCAGGCGTTCGTCGCAAAAGAAACCGGCGTGGACGCCAGCAAAGTCACCACCAGCAACGTGCACCAGTTCATCACCGAGCACTACACCGCGTTCGATGTGTCCGGGGCGCATGACGGCAATGACTCGCTGCTGGGCGGTGCCGGCAATGACATTCTCTTCGGCCAGGGTGGCAACGACCTCCTCGACGCCGGCAAGGGCAATGACATCCTGCTCGGTGGCAGCGGTAACGACTCGCTGATGGGCGGTCAGGGCAACGATATTCTGATCGGTGGCTCAGGTGCCGACACCTTCGTCTGGAAGGCTGGTGACACCGGCAGCGACGTGATCAAGGACTTCAAGGCCAGCGAGGGTGATCGCATCGACTTGCGCGATCTGCTGCAGGGTGAAACCGGCAGCACCATCGACAACTTCCTGAAGATCACCACCGTGGATGGCGTTTCGTCCCTGCAAGTCAGCTCCGCCGGCAAGTTCAACGGCGCCGACGCCGCAGCGGCACCGGATGTGACGATCAAACTGGAAGGCAACAACTGGTCCAGCGCCAACATTCACTCGTTGATTGCCGGCAGTGACCCGACCATCAAAATCGATCACAACAACAGCTGATCCAACGAAAAACGGCCGCCCTTATGGGGCGGCCGTCACGTTTGCGCCCAACACCCCGGTGACGATTTCGTCGCCGCACCGCATACTCGTGTCCAGTTGGCCTATGCTGCTGACAGCATGACGCTGGTCCATTTCCGAGGGATGTTCAATGTTCTACGTGCAACGCGATGCGCAAGGTCAGTTAGTGCGCGTGGAAGCCGCGGCCTACGCCGAGGCCACGGAAACACTGCCGGCCGACCACCATGAAATCCAGGCCTGGTATGCCAATGAAGTCGTGGAAACCAGCCTCAAACAGCTCAAGCAGAGCGACCTGGAAATGATCCGGGTACTCGACGACTTGATCCAGGTGCTGACCAGCAAAGGCGTGATACGCGTCACCGACCTGCCGCCGGCCGCACAAGCCAAGCTGATGGACCGGACCCAGGCCCGTGAGGCGTTGGGCGGGTTGAGTCAATTGATCGATGATGATGAGCCGGGGTTGATCTAAAGTCCAAAGTTCATTGGTGTCTGCACTGACGCCATCGCGGGCAAGCCCGCTCCCACAAGGGCAATGCAAAACCCTGTGGGAGCGGGCTTGCCCGCGATGAGGGCATCACTGACGACTCAGCTCAAAAGCCTAATGCCAAGGCTTCGGCTCACCAAACAACTGCCCCTGAACCCCATACAATCCCATCTCACGAATCACCATCAACTCCCCTTCCGTCTCGACCCGCTCGGCAATCAACGGCAAATCGATGCTGTGCGCCGCCCGCTGAATCGCCTCGATGAACAGGCGCTTGTCACTCTCCTGATCAATCGCCCGGATGTAACTGCCGTCGATCTTCAGATACGCCAACCCAAGTCGCGCCAAGTTGCCGATCATGCTGAAGCGCCCGCCAAAGCGTTGCAGGCTCAGGGAGAACCCGAGTTCGTGCAGACGTCGCGTCAGTTCTTCCAGCATGGCTTGCTCCGGCAGCTGCTCCTCGCCGATTTCCAGGGTCAATCGCGCCCCGAGATCCGAATGCTGGCGCAGGATTTCAAAGACTTTATTCAACGCCTGCGGATCGGCCAGCGTGGCTGAAGACAGGTTCAGCGCCAACGACTCTTCATGGTCGGCCATCTGCTCAAGTACCAGCTCCAACATCAGCCGATCAAGGCGCGCGGTCCAGCCAAAGCGCTCGAGCCACGGCAGGAAGCGTCCGGCGGGAATGGTCTGGCCCTCGTCGTCGATCAAACGCGACAACACCTTGTAGTGCAGCACCAACTGCGTGTCCTGGGCGGCCACCACCGGTTGGAAATACAGCTCGAAACGCTGCTGATTCAACGCCTGTTCCAGTAAGTTGTTCCAGGCATGATGGTCGTCGCCGACGCTGGCCGACGCGCTGTGATCCAGGCAAACCCAGCTCGAATCGCCCTGGCCTTCCGCCTGAGCCAACGCCTGATCACCCAACCCGAGTACCGCTTGCGGGGAATCGCCATAAACAAACGGCGCCAGCCCGATCGAGGCCACCGAGGCCACGTCGGTGGCGCCCGTCGCGTGAAGGCTGCCCAAGGCACTGTCGAGGTTCTGCGCCAGTTGCAGCGCTTCTTCGCGTACCAGCCCCGGCGCCAGCACGGCGAACTCACCGCCGCGAATCCGCGTGACGAGGTTCAGGGTTTCCGGGTATTTGGCGCACTCTCGGGACAACTGCTCGCCCACCGCTTTCAATAACTGGTCAGTGCGTTGACCGCCCAACCGCTGGTTCAACCCGGCCAGGTCCCTGACCCGCAATAGCAGCAAATAACCGGAACTCGCCTGCTCCGGATTGCTCACTCGGGCGTTCAATTGCATTTCGAAATAACGACGGTTGGCCAGCCCCGTCAGGTTGTCCTGATAGGACTCGGCCCGCAGCTTTTCACTGCGCTCGGCCTGTTCCTGGAACAGCGCTTTAAGCTTCTCGACCATCTGGTTCATGGCCTGCACAACACGCCGCAGTTCCGGCGTGCGCGGCAGTTGCGGCAGGCTGAGGAATTCGCGGCGAGCGATGGCGTGGGATTGCTTGACCATGTAATCCAGCGGCTTCAGTTGCCGGCGCAACAACAGTGCGCCCAGCACCGCGCTCACCGCACCGCAGATCAACAACCAGCCAAGACTGCCGAGTGCGCTCTGCCAGAGTTTGGCCAACGCGAACATCGGATGGCTGACCACCTCGACCCGCGCCGCCTGCTCCCAGCCACGGCTGACGAGGGCATCACCCCCGGCCGCTTCCAGCCCGATCATTTTGACGAACCAGTCCGGCACGTTGTTCACCGCTGGAATGCCGCTGCGCTCGACGATGGTCTGATCGGTCTTGAGATCGACCACACGGATGCTCGCGTAATAACCGCTGTCGAAAATCGAGCTGACCAGCAACTCGACCATCGCCGGGTCGTCGATACTCGGCGTCAGGGACAGTGCCAATGCGGTCGCGGCGTCCTGGGCGTGGGAGCGCAACTGGTTGACGTATTGGGTGCGCGAGCTTTCCAGGCTGACCACGAAGCTTCCGGTGAAGGCGATCACCAGGAACAGACAGATAGCGATCAACAGCTGTTTGAACAAGGACATCTGAGCGCGTGCTCCTAGTTAGTCGTCTCGACCGGGAAACCTTCGGCCTGCATTTTCTTCAACACATCCTGCCAACGAGACAGGCGTTTGGTGTCACCGACTTTCTTGTTGCCCTTGGCGCCCGGCAGCCACAACCCTTCGGCATTAAAAGAGTACACCGGCAGCAAATCGGTTCGTTGGCTGGCCGGCTTGATCGCATCGATCAGGCTGTCGAGTACCAGCGGCATAGCCTCGGGGCTTGAGTAGTAGGTCAACACCATGTGCGCCCGATTCAGGCGCAAGGCCTTGACGTAAGTGATGCGCAGCTTGTCACTGGCCACGCCGAGATGACGCAGGCTGAAATACTTGGCGATCGCGTAATCTTCGCAATCGCCGGCGCCCTTCCAAAGGGCCTCGATGGGTGTTTCCCAATAATCGACCTCGTGCCACAGGTCGATGTCTTCCTCGTAACGCATCTGCTTGTTGAAGAACTGGTTGACCACTTTAAGCTGTTCGAGCTCGCCCACTTGTTTTTGCGTGACCAATAAGTGCTGCCAGGCATCAATGCGTGGCTGTCCTTCGCCCAATGGCCCGTACAATGCCTGCGCGCGACGGCTGATCAGCGAAAAATCCCAATCGGCATGCAGCCCGCCCAGCATAACGCCGGCCAGCAGCAACGCGCAGCACAGCCAGCGCAAAGTCCGAGGGATCGCGAAACGTACCGCCAATGCGAGGCATCCAGGTCAGGCAAGTGGAAATCGGTCGATGGTGCAGGTTAGCCAAGTAAAAGACAATGGCACGGTGAGATCACTGCTGGCGCGCTAAACTTTGTATGGCAGGTGTCATTAAAAACATTGGGGCCACGTCAGGCTGCGCGCTTGTGTCCGTTTGACAACCTGTCAGGCAGTCACTAGTGTCCCCTTGGATCCAAATTCATTTCAGTCAAACAGGGTGCGTAGTTGTGACACAGAAGCCCAATCCTCTGAACAGCATCAAGGTCAACGGGCCGATTCCCGCTCACCTGGCACGCTCGGTGATCGAAGAAACCCTTCGCTCGGCCATTCTCGACGGTCGCATTCCCTGCGGCACCGCCCTGCGTCAGCAAGATTTGGCCGATCTTTTCGGTGTCAGCCGCATGCCGGTGCGCGAAGCTTTGCGCCAACTCGAAGCCCAGGCGTTGCTCAACGTCATCGCCCATAAAGGTGCAGTGGTCGCACCGCTGGTTCAGGGCGATGCCGTGGAAACCTACGCGCTGCGGATCCTGCTGGAATCCGAAGCCCTGCGCCTGTCGATCCCGTTGCTCGATAAGGAGGATTTCGAACAGGCCGCCCGCTACATCGACGAACTGGAAACGCAAAACAACTACACCGAAATCGGCCGGCTCAATCGGCTCTTCCACATGGCGCTGTACTGCAAGGCGCCGAACCAACGGCTGTTGAGGCTGGTGGAAGACGGATTGAACGAAGAGGAGCGTTTCCTGCGCTTCAACCTTGAAGCCATGGGCCTGGGCAAACTGTCCCAGGAAGATCACCGGGCGCTTTTGCTGGCCGTCGAAGACCGGGACGTCGAGCGCGCAGTGAAGTTGCTCGAACAACACCTCAACCGGGGCGTCGAGGTCATCACACGCTACCTCAACAGCCCCGAAGCGCTGAACAAAAAAACCTCCAAGTAAACCGCGTCGGCAAGCCTGAGCGAGCAGATCGAACTGCTCATTCTCGCTTGCCGCGCTGCGCTACACCCCTCTCTAAAGCCCTGCCCTCGATTTACCCCTCTCAAGACCCACAATGACTCCGAGTCGATGACGCGGCGGTGATAGCGGCTGTCGTGATTTACGCTCACTCTTGGGCTGCAAACAAACAATGAACGGGCGACGCACCGCACGAGCGGAGCAGTCCCCGCACCAAGAACCTACGGAAGGAGTCTTGCCACGGGAAAGGAAGAACCGGCGTTGATCCCAGTCAACTTCCGCCCCCTCAATTCACCTCAACGACTCAGTTAGAAAGTTGCTTCGAGTGAGGCATTCACTCTTTATATAAATTCTGACGTTTATCAGTCGGAAGGAGCAACTACGCCAAAATAAAACTTAAACCAAAAGTCTTATTGGAACTTCTCGCGCCGAATAAATATGAACTATTAATTAATTAAAAAATAACTTGCCCGACACTTTATTCGTGTATTAGTTTTTCTCCGCCGCCCTGAATACAGTCGGCAAGCCATTACCCGGCAACTTAATTTTAATGCACACACATCAATTAGTTTGAGGCGTTCACTCGCCAACAGAAAACTTAAACCGACAGTCACTTATTGATCACAGCACCCATAACGGCATTCCAGATCACTTATAGGCCCACTCATGAAAACGAATAAAGACCGCCTCAACCAGAAGAAAGCAGAACTTAGTGCGCATCCGATCTTCTCTGAAATTCATTCGCTGTCGGTACTTCAACGTTTCATGGAAACCCATGTCTTTGCGGTGTGGGATTTCATGTCGCTGACCAAACGTCTGCAACAGGAGCTCACCTGCGTGCAACTGCCCTGGTTGCCGCCAAGAGACCCGCAAGCGGCTCGGCTGATCAATGAAATTGTGCTGGGCGAGGAGTCCGATGACCGCCCAGCCCAGGGTCACTACAGCCATTTCGAGTTGTACCTGGATGCCATGCGCGAAGTCGGCGCCAGCACGGCGGTGGTCGAACGCTTCGTCGCGCTGCAAAAAGAAGGCGTGAGTTACGACGTGGCACTGCAAAGCGTGGACGTCGATCCGGCGGCAGCACAGTTCGTGCGCAACACGTTGCACACCGCGTTGCATGCGCCGGGGCACAGCGTTGCGGCGGCATTTCTGCATGGTCGCGAGAGCGTCATCCCGCAGATGTTCCAGCGCATTCTCGATGATTGGGGCATCGGTATCGAACAAGCACCGACCTTCCGTTACTACCTCGAACGGCACATCGAAGTCGATTCCGAAGACCACGGCCCCGCCGCTGAAAAACTCCTCGCCCGGCTGGTCAATGGCGATCCGCAACGCGAGGAAGACGTCTACGCCAGCGCCATCGCTGCAGTGGAAAGCCGCATCGCCTTGTGGGATGGCCTGCGCCTGAGCATGAGCGAACCGGTCGCAGAGGTGAACGCATGAACGCCGCCGACTACCAATCCTTCGCCGATGCCTGGGAAAGCCGCGCGACCATCCGTACCCGCCCCCGGCGGGTGCTGGAGAACGACGACAAGCTGATCTATCCGTTGAGCCGCCAACCGTTGGTGCTGAGCGAAACCTTCCTGCGCGAATGCCCGGAGCAGCGCGACTTTGCGCTGGTGCAGACGCTCTACAAATTCATCAACGACGTGGTGATTTTCGAAACCGAAATCGTCGACAAGACCGCCCGCAGCATCGCCAAGAATCGCTTCGCCGTGGCCTTCCCGTTCGCCTGCCGCTACGACGCCATGACCGTGGTGGTGGACGAGGATTACCACGCACTCGTGGCGATGGATTTCATGCAACAGACCGTCGCCATGACTGGCATCACGCCCATCGAACTGCCGGATGAAATCGAACTCAGCCGAGCCATTCCAGCGGCCGTGGCGCTTGCGCCGGAACACTTGCGCAGCGCCGTGGAATTGATCTGCGTGGCCATCGCTGAGAACACCGTGACCGGCGATGTCGCCGCGTTCGCCAAGGACGACACGGTCAAGCAGTCGATCAAGGGCCTGATGGCCGACCACTTGCTCGACGAAGGTCGCCACTCCGGGTTCTGGGCGCGGCTGGTGCGCATCTACTGGCACACCGCGAGCGAAGACGACCGCCGCTGCATCGCGCACATCCTGCCGGTGTTCATCGGCCATTACCTGACCAACGACATTCAGAAGTCGTTCGACTTCCGGCTGATCGAATCCTTGCAGATCAGCGATGGCGCACGCCACGCACTGAAGAGCGAAGTGTCGGGGCTGGCCTTCCCGATCAATCGTCATCACCCGCTGGTCGCCAACATCGTGCGGTTCTTCCGCAGCAGTTCGCTGCTCGATTCGCCGTGCGTGCAAGACGCCCTCAGCGATTACCTGGTTTAACGAGGAGCCCATCATGAGACGTCTCGACATTCTGCTCATTGGACACAGCCAGGCCTTGACCGACCTGGCGCTGGAACTTGAACAACACGGTCATTCTTTGGTGCGCCTGACAGCCGTCGACGAGCAGCCGTTGGGTAACGCTGACTTGCTGATCGACGACACCAGCCTGCCTGTTCAAGACGTCGGCGATACACCGCGACTGACGCTGCAACTGGGTATCGGTGTGCCTGGGATTTCTGGCCTGCCACCGCTGGACGTACTGTGCACCTACGGTTCAACGCTGTTCACTCGCGTGCCGATCACCGACGAACCTTCGGGCAACGGCCAGGCATTGCGTCTGCGGGCAGTGGCGGAACTGGTCGACCACGTGGCGCTGCTAGTCAGCCGTCTCTCTCGCGATGCCGACTATTTTCTGCTGGCCGACCCTGCTGTTCCCGCTCGTGTCGAGCACGTGGAAAGCCTGCTCTATTTGGAGAACCTGGCGTTTTTCCATCGACTCAATCTCACGGCGGCACCCGCACTGCTGGCGCTCAGTCAAATCCCGATGATCGAGCGGCTTGAGCAGCGCCTCATCCAGTGTGCCGATCGACCCGCCCTGAGCATTGCCGGCACGTCCCTGAGCTATCGGCATTTGCACGCCCACAGCCGCGCCATCCAGCAGCGTTTGCAGCCGTTGCTCGCGCAGCATCATGGGCCGTTGGTGATCGGGATCTGCCTGCCGAAATGCAGCGCGTTGTATGCGGGGATTCTCGCGATTCTTGGCAGTGGCGCCGTGTACCTGCCGCTGGAGCCGAGCCATCCTCTGCAACGTCAGCAGTACATTCTGGAAAACGCCGGGGCAGTGTTGTTGCTGCATGACGGTGAACATCCGCTCGCGGCGCAAATGCCGGGACTCGACATCAGCCGCATCGACATCGGCGACGTGGATCTCGATCAACCCTTGATGCGCCAACGACCCGCCCCTGACGCGCCGTGCATGGCGCTCTACACCTCGGGCACCACCGGCCATCCCAAAGGCGTGTTGCTCAGCCAGGCCAACCTCGCGCACTTCACTGCGTGGTACGCCGACTATGTGCAACTGAGCGAGCACAGTCGGGTGCTGCAGTTTTCGTCGTTGAGCTTCGACTCGTCGCTGATCGATATCTTCCCGACCCTGCTCCAGGGCGCCGAGCTGATCGTGCCCGGCGACGATCAGCGCCGCGATCCGTTGCAACTGGTCGAGCTGATCCGCCATCAACAACTGAGTCACGCCTTTTTGCCGCCAGCGTTGTTGAGCATCCTGCCGCTGGATCAATTGCAATGCCTCGATCATGTGATGACCGGCGGCGATGTCTGCGAACCCTACGTCATCGAGCAGCTCACCCGTCAGGGCAACCTCTATAACCTCTATGGCCCGACCGAAGCGACGGTGTTGATCACCGCGCGGCAACTGCGCACCGGCGACAGCAACCGCACCCTCGGCGCACCAATCGCTAACAGTCAGGTGCTGATTCTCGATGAGGAATTTCAACCGGTGGCCGAGCAGACCGTTGGTGAGTTGTACATCGTCGGGCCGGGCGTGTGCCTGGGGTATCTGAATAACCCGCAGCAGACCGCCGAACGTTATCTGAACCTGAGCCTGCCGAATGGCCAGGGCCTGCGCACCTACCGTACCGGCGACATGGCGAAGTGGACCCGCGACGGCATCGAGCTATGCGGGCGGCGAGACAATCAGGTGAAGATTCGCGGCTTTCGGGTCGAGCCAGAAGAAATTGAACGCTGCCTGCGCGACAGTCAGTTGTACCGCCAAGTGGCAGTGGTTATCGACAGCCATCGACGGATTCTGGCGTTCCTCGCGCAGCCTCAGGAGGATCAACCCGGCACCGCTCGCGAAGCCCTGAAGGCTCACGCGACACAGTTTCTGCCGGATTACATGCAGCCCATCGCCTGGACCGAACTGCCGGGCATGCCGTTCGCCAGCAACGGCAAGGTCGACCGCAAGGCGCTGCTGGCGATGCCCGTGAATGTCTCCGAAAACACGCTGCGGCGCTTGCCCGTCAGTGCCGATGAGGCGTTGTTGTTGGAGATCTGGGCCGAGCTGCTGGAGCTGCCGGCCAGCGATATTTCCACCGACGAAAGTTTCTTCAACCTGGGCGGCCACTCGATCCTGCTGTCGCGCATGCTCTTGCGGTTGCGGGAAGAGTTCGGTCGCAGCATCTCGATCAACCGCTTCATCGAATTGCCGACCATCGCCAAGTTGGCGACCTTGGTGCGCGGCTCCGGCACCGAAGAAGTGTTGAGCGAAAAGGCCTTGGCCGATGCCTTCCGCGAGCTGGATATCCAGCCGTTGCCAGTCAACCGTATGGGCGATGTGCACAAGGTGATCGTGACCGGCGCCAACAGCTTTGTCGGCGTGCACATCGTCGAAGCGTTGCTCGCCTGGGGCGCCAGCGAAGTCGCCTGCCTGGTGCGCGACGGCGGTGGACAATCGGCGGCCGAGCGTTTTGCCCATGCGTTGCGAGAAAACCGCCTGGAGCACCTGGACCTGAGTCGAGTGCGGGTTTATGCGGCGGACATTACGCGTCCGTCATTGGGGCTCGAAGCGGATGTTTACGAGCGACTGGATCGGCAGTTCGGCGCGTTGGTGCACAACGCCGCCAACGTCAATCACGTACTCGATTACGAGTCGTTGGCGCGGGACAACGTCGAGCCGATTTTCGAGTGCCTTCGGTTGTGCGAAGGGCGCAGCAAAAAGATCTTCAATTTCGTCTCGACGCTTTCGGCCTCCAGCACGATTGCCGCCGATGGCCGGGTGCTGGAATTACCCGCTGCGCAAACCCCTCCGATCTACATCAAGAACGGCTACAACCTGTCCAAATGGGTCGGTGAGCGGATCCTCGAACGCGCTCGCGAACGCGGCGTACGGGTCAATCTTTATCGTCCCGGCAACATCAGTTTCAACAGCCTCACCGGTGTCTGCCAGCCTCACAAGAATCGCTTGATGCTGATGCTCAAAGGCTCGATCCAGCTCGGCCAGGTGCCGGAGTTTGCGCTGAATTTCGACCTGATGCCGGTGGACTTTCTCGCCCGGTTCATCGCCTTCCATGCCAGCCGTTATTCACCCGAAAAAGCGGTGTTCAACCTGCACAACCCCGAGCCTCTGAGCTGGGATGCCTACGTCGCCTCATTTCGTGAGGCGGGGCGGGAATTTTCCATGGTCAGCGTCGCCGACTGGCAGCAGCAACTGGGCCGGGTCGACAGCGAAAACGCGTTGTTCGGCGTGCTCGGTTTCTACCTCAACGGCTTCGAGGAAGACATCGGCGACATCTCAATGATCGGCCACGCCAACGCCCAGGCGGGCGTTCGGCAGATGGGTGCGCATTACCCGGAAAAATCCCCGGCGCTGCTGCGTCGCGGCTGCGACTACCTGAAAGAAATCAACTTCATCTGACTCACTCAACCGGAGCAAAACCATGAAAACCCTACAACCCGATACCCTGATCAAAAACCCTCAAGGCTGCCACGTCGTGTCCTCGGTGGAAGTGCCGGCCGATACCAAGAAGGTCTGGGCGGTGGTCGGCAACTTTGCCGGCTTCGATCAATTCATTCCGGCGCTGTCGCACATCGAGATGACCGGCGAAGGCGTGTCGTCCCTGCGCAAGAAATTCTTCAAGGACGGCAACCTGGTGGTGGAGCAACTCAACTCCCGGGATGACCAGGCGCTGAACATGACCTGGACCACGATTTACAACACCTTGGGCGTGGCCAATTTGTGGGCGGCGATGAGTGTCGAACCGTTGGGCACGGGCAAATCCCGAGCGACCTGGACCATCATCGCCGAACCCGTGCAGGGCGGCGCCGAGGCATTGCCGGGGTTCAAGGATTTCGTGCAGGGCTTTGCCGATGATTCGATGAACAATGTGCTGAAGCTGTTTGCGTAAGGCATGAAAAAGCCCGCTGTGGATAACTCCACAGCGGGCTTCTTTTACATCGTTTGATCAGATTTTGAAGCTGTCGACCAACTGCTTCAACCGGTTCGCCTGCAAGGACAATGCATCACAATCCTTCAACGTTTCATTGAGGTTGGCCACGCTCTGCTGGTTCAGCAGGTTGATCTGGTTAACGTCGACGTTGAGGGTTTCCACGACCGCCGTCTGCTCTTCGGTCGCCGCGGCCACCGACTGGTTCATGCCGTCGATTTCGCCGATGCGCTGGGTCACGCTGACCAGTCGCAGACCGGCCTGGTTCGCCACTTCGACGCTCTGTTCGCTGGAGACCTGACTGGCGTTCATCGTGGTTACCGCTTCACGAGAACCGATCTGCAGCGAGGTGATCATCTTGTGGATCTCCTCCGCCGATTCCTGGGTACGGTGAGCAAGGTTACGCACCTCGTCCGCCACCACCGCAAAACCACGACCGGCTTCACCGGCACGGGCCGCTTCGATGGCTGCGTTGAGCGCCAGCAAGTTAGTCTGCTGGGAGATGCCTTTGATCACATCCAGAATGTGCCCGATGTTGTCGGTGCTGGCATTCAGGGTTTCGATCTGCGTGCAGGACAGGCTGATTTTCTGCGACAACTCCGTCATCGCCAGAATGGTTTTCTCCACCACCTGACGACCGTCATCGGCTTGCTCGCTCGCGCCGCTGGCGTGCTGGGAAGCATCGGCGGCGTTGCGGGCGATTTCCTGGGTGGCGGCGCCCAACTGGTTGATCGCCGCAGCCACACTGTTGGTGCGGGCGCTTTGCTCGTCGGAGCCGACGATCGAGGCGTTGGACGAAGCCATCACCCGTTGCGACAAGTCGTGAACCTGGCGGGTTGCCGACGACACTTCGGAAATCGACGCGTGAATTCGCTCCACGAACTGGTTGAACGAACCGCCCAGCTCGCCGAATTCGTCTTTGCTTTCCACGGCCAGACGTCGGGTCAGGTCGCCCTCGCCTTGAGCGATGTCTTGCATCGCACGGCTCATGGTGGTCAGCGGACGCATCAGCACGTTGATCAGTAGGCTCAGCAGCACGGCAATGGCCGTCACGGCGATGAACATCGCGATCAGCGCAGAAGTACGGAACTGGCTGAGTGGGGCGTAGGCCTTTTCCTTGTCGATCGACAGACCGATGTACCACTCGGCATTCGGCAGACCACTGACCGGCGTGAACGAAAGGATACGGTCCTGCTTGTTCAGGGTGACTTCCTGATTGCCCTTCTCGATGCGCACACCAGCGTTCGGGTAGATGTCCTTCAGGTTTTTCATCACCTGGTCTTTGTCCGGGCTGACGATCACCTGACCGTCGGCGCTGACCAGAAATGCGTGACCGATGCCACCGAAGTCCACCGAGTTAATGATCTTCACCAGGGTTTCCAGGCTTAGGTCACCACCGACCACGCCGAGCAACTCGCCGTTCTTTTTCACCGGCAGGGCGATAGTCACCACCAGGCCACCGACTGCGGCCATGTAAGGCGGGGTCAGCATGGTCTTGTCGGCAGCCACGGCCTGTTTGTACCAGGGACGCTGACGCGGATCGTAACCGTCAGGCATCTTCGCGTCCGGGCGCTGAGTAAACACGCCGTTGGCCTGACCCACGTAGGTGAACTGGAAGTTCGAGGTCAGGGCCGGTTGATTGACCAGCCCCGGGAGGTCGGCATTGGCGCCTTGATGGGCAACGTTTTGCGCGAGGTTTTCCAGCACCAGCACACGGCCGCTCATCCAGTTCTGCACACTGCTGGCGGTCAGATCCCCGGCCTGCTGGACGCTCGACTCAAGGTTTTGGCGGATGGTGTTTCGCTGCAGATAGTCGTTGTACAAAGTGAACAACGCAAAAGCCAGCACCACGACGCCGGAAGCGGCCAGAAGGATTTTATGGCTGAATTTGAGATTCATTTGATGGGACTTCTTATGCAAAAAAGTGGGGATGCGTTCCGAGTTGCAACATTCCATGTAACAGCGCAGGCAGGGTTCTGTAGCCGCTCTACTTTGGTGCACGCATGTCTCATCAGGCTGTCGGCACAAACCGGAGAAAACTTAGGGGTTTGTACGAAATGATCGGCATTCCTGTCAGATACCCGCCGAACGGTGTGTCAGCGCGCCTGATCAGTCTATTTTGTGATGACGGTTATTCGTGCGGCAGTTGCAAATTTCCCCGCGCCTACGTCAGCAATGCGACGTCTGGCGGGCGAACACCATGAAGACGAACCTGCCTTGGGAGTGGAAGCGCATTTGCAGCTGATGACCCATTGAGCCTTTAGCGAGCCCATAACGACAAAACCCCTGTCTGCGTTAGCAGACAGGGGTTTCGGAATTCAATCTTGACGATGACCTACTCTCACATGGGGAAACCCCACACTACCATCGGCGATGCATCGTTTCACTGCTGAGTTCGGGATGGGATCAGGTGGTTCCAATGCTCTATGGTCGTCAAGAAATTCTGTGACTAGCCCGTTACGGTGTAACGTGCCAGCAAAACTGGTGACTTCTACTAAAACAAAACCCCTACCTGCATACGCAGATAGGGGTTTCGGAATTTAATCTTGACGATGACCTACTCTCACATGGGGAAACCCCACACTACCATCGGCGATGCATCGTTTCACTGCTGAGTTCGGGATGGGATCAGGTGGTTCCAATGCTCTATGGTCGTCAAGAAATTCGGTAGCCAGATCGTTTGCCTTACGGCATACGCTCCAGCGAATGGGTAAGTGATAGTTTGGTGTTTTATGAGTATCTCGAACTTTCGGTTCGTTTCGTCTTCACACACCGCAATCTGGTGCCTTTTCAGGTCAGCAAATTGCTTGGGTGTTATATGGTCAAGCCTCACGGGCAATTAGTATTGGTTAGCTCAACGCCTCACAGCGCTTACACACCCAACCTATCAACGT